>DASYPC010000249.1:0-2630 GCA_036007105.1 Burkholderiales bacterium
AGGGGCGGTTCCGCGAGTTCTACCAGTGCGACATCGACATCATCAATCGCGACCATCTTTCGTATCTCGCCGAAGCCGAGATCCCGAGTGTCATCTACAGTGTGTTCAGCGAGATGGCGATCGGCGAGTTTCGCATCCGCATCAACAACCGCAAGCTGCTGAAGGGGATCCTGCAGGGCTTTTCGGTCCCCGAGAACCGCGCGTCGAACGTGTTGCGCGCGTTGGACAAGATCGACCGCGAAGATCCGTCGACCGTCCGGGAAGGCCTCGAGCGCGAGGGGCTTCCGGGCGCGGCGGCGCAGGCGCTCTACAGCCTGATCGCGACGAAGAGAACGACCCGCGAAACGCTCGACGCGCTGCGGGGGTTCGAAGCGCGCAACGAAATGCTCGAACAGGGCCTCGATGAGCTGGCTCGCGTCGCTGCGGCAATCGGCGAATTCGGCGTTCCGGACTCGGCTTTCTGCGTCGACGTCGGCGTCGTGCGCGGCCTGGACTACTACACGGGCACGATCTACGAGACCACGCTGCTCGCCTACCCGGAGCTGGGCAGCATCTGCTCGGGCGGGCGCTATGACGACCTCGCGAGCTACTTCACCGAAACGCGGCTTCCCGGCGTGGGAATTTCCATCGGATTGACGCGCCTGTTCTCCAAGCTGAAGGAGGCCGGGCTGCTGCGGCCCGCGCCCAGGACTCCGGCCGAGGTGCTCGTCACGACGATGGACAGCCACTACCAGGATCGATACCTCGCGGTGGCGCGGGCGCTTCGCGCCGCGGGCATCAACACCGAGGTCTATCTCGAGCCCGCCAAGCTCAAGCAGCAACTGTCGTACGCGGATCGCAAGGGATTTCGCGTAGCGTTGATCGCAGGTGAGACTGAATTCGCAAGAAGCACGGTGCAGGTCAAGAACCTGTCCACGAAAACCGCGCAGGACTATCCCGTTGGCGAAGTCGTCGCGGCCGTCAAACACATTCTGGGAATGCACTGAAGGGGCCTCATGGCATTGGATCTGGAAGAGCAGGAGCAGCTGGCGACACTGAAGGGCTGGTGGAAGGACAACGGCAACCTCGTTCTGGGGCTGATCACCGCGATCGCGGTCGGGTTTTCCGGCTGGCAGGGCTGGCAGTGGTACCAGCGTACGCAGGCATTCGAAGCGAGCACGCTCTACGAGTCGCTCTCCAAGGCGACGCAGGCAGGCGACGCGAAAGGCGTGCGCGACGCTGCCGGCGCGCTCGTCGAGAACTATCCGCGCACGCTCTATGCGTCGATGGGCGCGCTCGCTTCGGCGCGCTTCCATTTCGATCGCAACGACTTGAAAACGGCGAAGGCCCAGCTGCAGTGGGTCATCGAGCGCTCGAAATTCGATGATCTGCGCGACATCGCGCGGCTGCGGCTCGCGGCGCTGCTGCTCGACGAAAAATCCTACGACGAGGCACTGAAGCAGCTCGAGGCCCCGCACGGCGAGCCGTTCGTCGCGCAGTTCGCGGCGCTGAAGGGCGACGTGCTGGTCGCCAAAGCGCAGACCGCGGAGGCGAAGACCGCGTATCGCCTCGCGCTCGAGAAGGCGGACAAGAGCAACGAGACGTTCCGCACCGGCGTGCAGCTGCGGCTGGACGCGCTCGGAGGCTAGCCGTGATGCGTACTCTTGCCGCGCTCGTTGCCGCAGCCGTGCTCGCGTCCTGCTCGAGCATGCCGAGCCTGAATCCGTTCGACTGGTGGTCCTCCGGATCGGGTCCCAAGCCCGCCGAGCTGCCCCCGCTCTCGAACTCGCCGAGCGTGCGCGTGCTCTGGTCGACGAGCATCGGCGGCGCCGATGCTTTTTTCTTCAGCCCGGTTCTCGCCGATGACAGCGTCTTTGCAGCGGCCCGGGACGGCAGCGTCGCGCGCTTCGACGCGGGGACCGGCCAGGTGCGCTGGCGCATTTCGGTCGGCAAGCGCCTTTCCACGGGCGTCGGCAGCGATGGATCGGTCGTCGTGGTCGCGACCGAGGAGGGCGAAGTGTTCGCACTCGATGCGAAGGACGGCAAGGTGCGCTGGCGGGCGCGCGCGTCGAGCGAAGTGCTTGCACCGCCGGCGGTCGGCGAGGACCTGGTGCTGGTGCGCAGTGCAGACAGCCGGATCTTTGCCTTCGGCGTCGTGGACGGCAAGCGCCGCTGGGTGTTCCAGCGCGCCGCCGCACCGCTCATCGTGCGCTCGCCGGCCGGCGTCACGATGCACGAAAAGCTCGCCTACGCCGGCTTCTCCGGCGGGAAGCTCGTCGCGATCGCGCTTTCGAACGGCGCCATGCGCTGGGAGGCGACCGTGGCCGTGCCGAAAGGGGCAACCGAGCTCGAGCGCGTCGCCGACATCATGGGCAATCCGGCGGCGCAGGGGCGCGAGGTGTGCGCCGGCGCCTACCAGGGCCGGGTCGCCTGCTACGACGCGCAAAACGGCAACCAGCAGTGGGCGCGCGACATGTCGACGCTCACCGGAGTCTCGTTCGATGCGCGCTATGCGTTCGTGAGCGATGACAAGGGCGCGGTGCACGCGCTCGACCGCAGCAACGGCCGCAGCGTCTGGAAGCAGGACAAGCTCGCCAACCGGCAGCTGTCGCTGCCGCTGCCGGTGGGCAACGAGGTCGCGCTCGGCGATC
>DASYPC010000250.1:0-2563 GCA_036007105.1 Burkholderiales bacterium
CGGGCGGCAGGCCGAAGCGCTCGAAGGCGAGCGCGGCCCAGCGCGACGGCGCCACGACGCTCACCGTGTCCGGGACTTCGGCAGCGGAATTGAGACCGCTCCGGTTCTCCTCGCTCAGAACCCGATATTCGGCCGTGCCGAAGACGAACTTGCGGCCCGACGGCGACGCGCTGAAATCGGGACGTTCCGGGCGAATGCTGAAGGTTGCCTCGGGCGCGAAGCCCGGTTCCGGCGCGGCAAGTTGCGCAAGCGCATGCTCCTGCTCCGGCGCGAAGATGCCGGAGGTCGGCGTCCACGCTTCGGAATAAAACGGCAGGTCCCGGAAGCGCAGGTCGATCTCGCCGCGCTTCAGCATGCACAGGCAATGCGCCTGGGCGACCAGCGCGTACGAGTGGTGGATGAAACGCCAGCCCTCGATCAGCAGGCGTCTGCGCGCCATCAACCGCCCGCGGCGCCGGCACGCAACGCACGCAATTGTCTCTCGAGCTCCTCGATCCGCGCGGCGAAGCGCAGCACGACGGCGAGGCCGTGGGCGTCGAGATCGAAGTCCCGGTACAGCCGGCCCGCGGTTCGCGCGACAACGACGGAATACGCGGCGAAGCTCCACGATTGCGCAGCCGGATCGACCGGGACCAGCGCCCCATCGTCGACCAGCTCGGTGAGCTCGGCCTCCGTCAGCCCCGATATTTTTATCAACTGCGCCCAGCTGATTTCGCCACGCTCGTCGACGCGGAGCGCTTCGCAGGTCTCAATGTTCATCGACGGTCTCCCGTTCGAAATGGGCTCGAGGGTTGAAGTTCGAAATCTCCGCGAGCTGCCGGTATAGCGCGCGCTCGCGCTCGTCGATGGCCCACGGCACGACGATCTGCACGATCGCGTACAGGTTGCCTGCCTCGGCTCCCGACCGCGACAACCCCCGCCTTGCGAGCCGCAGTTGCTGACCCGCGCGTGTTCCCGGCGGCACCTTCAGCGATACCGCGCCGGCGGGTGTCGGCAGGCGTACGGTCGTTCCAAGCACCGCCTCCCAGGGCGCAAGCGGCAGATCGAGGTAAAGGTCCTGCCCGCTGACCCGATACAGCGGGTGCGGCTCGACGACGATGTCGAGATAAAGATCTCCGTCGGGGCCGCCATCGACGCCTTTGCCCCCTTTGCCCGGGATGCGCAACTGCTGGCCGTCGGTCACGCCTTTCGGTATGCGCACCTTGATGTGACGCGGGACGCGGCGCGCGGTGCCCTTGTCGTCGAATTCGAGCACACTCAACTCGAGCTCGATTTCGGTGCCGTGAAACGCCTGGTCGAAGGTCAGGCGCACCGCCGCTTCATAGTCGCGGCCGGACGTGAAGGCGCGGCGTCCGCGCGCGCCCGCACCATGGCGTCCGGCAAGGCCTGCAAACAGGTCGGCGAAATCGATGTCATCGAACGCCGTGCGCGTCCCCGCGAATTGCTGACCCCAGTCGGGCGGCGGCTGGAACTCCTGTCCCGGCGTGTAGCGGCCGAGCTGATCGTAGGCTGCGCGCTTCTCGGGATCCTTGAGCGTTTCGTAGGCCTCCGCCATCTCCTTGAATTTTTCTTCGGCGTTCGGCTCCTTCGAAACGTCGGGATGATACTTGCGCGCGAGCTTGCGGTACGCCTTCTTGATATCCTCCGCGCTCGCGTTGCGGTCGACGCCGAGAATCGCGTAGTAATCTTTGTATTTCATCGTCGCCGCCTGCCGGAATTCGGACGCTCATTCTAGCGCGTGCGCGACGGAATCGGCATGTCGACGATTCGGGATGCGGCCCGTGGGCCCTAGAAGAAATGCCGCACGGCGAGATACACAGCGGGCGCCAGGAACGCCGCGAGCACGCCGTGCAGGCCGAAAGCGAGGCCGGCAAAAGCGCCCGCCTCTTCGCTCACCTGGAACGCGCGCGCAGTGCCGATGCCGTGCGCGGCCAGGCCGAGCGCGAATCCGCGAACGCGATAGTCCGCAATTGCCAGCGCGTCCAGAACGTATTTCCCGAGCGCGGCGCCGATGACGCCGGTCGCCACCACGAACACTGCGGTCAACGCCGGAATGCCGCCGATGCGCTCGGCAATGCCCATCGCGATCGGAGCGGTCACCGATTTCGGCACCAGGGATAGCAGCGTCGTGCCCGACGCGCCCAGCGCCCAGGCGATCACGAGCGCGCTTGCCACCGCGACGACCGAGCCTGCCATCAATGCGACCGCGACCGGCACGAACAGCCGGCGAATGTTCGGGAGCTGCTGATACAGCGGCACGGCGAGCGCGACCACCGCAGGTCCGAGCAGGAAGTGCACGAACTGCGCACCTTCGAAATAGGCGGGATACGGCGTGCGGGTCAAAACCAGGAGCGCAACCAGCGCCACCACCGCCAGCAGCACCGGGTTCAGCAAGGGATTCATCCGGGCCCTCGCATAGAGCCAGTACGCCGACTGATACGCGACTAGCGTCAGCGTCAGGCCGAGCAGCGGCGACGTCTCGAGGTAGACCCAGATTTCGGTCAGCGGCCGGATCGGGTCCGCCATGGCTAGCGCTTCCCGGACGGGGTGCCCGAACGCTGCG
>DASYPC010000251.1:0-5459 GCA_036007105.1 Burkholderiales bacterium
TGGCCTGCGGGCTTGCCATGCGGAGGTTCGACCCGGTATGAGCGTTCGCATCAATCTACTGCCGCACCGCGAGGAGCGGCGCAAGCGTGCGCGGCAGCATTTCGCCGTGCTGGCGGGGGTTTCCGCCGTGGTCGGCCTCGCGGTCGTCGGCGCGATGTGGTACGTGACCGACACGCGCATCGAAAACCAGGCCAATCGCAATGCGTTCCTCAAGGGCGAGATCGCCAAGCTCGACAAGGAGATCGACGAGATCAAGAAGCTGAGGGACGAGATCGCCGCGCTGCTCGCCCGCAAGCAGGTCATCGAGACCCTGCAGGCGGATCGCGCACAGACGGTGCATCTGCTCGACGAGCTGGTCAGCGTGATGCCCGAAGGCGTGTACGTGCGGGCGTTCAAGCAGCGCGGCTTGAAGGTCAACCTGATCGGGTACTCGCAGTCGAACGCGCGCGTGTCGACGCTGATGCGCAACATCGACGCATCGCCCTGGCTGGAGCGGCCGGAGCTCGTCGAGATCCGCGCCACCAACGTCGCCAACAAGCGCCTCTCCGAGTTCAACATCAATTTCTCGCTGAAACGCAGCCAGGCGCCGGCGGACAAGGCAGCGCCGGCGAAGGACGCACCGAAGGCCCCGGCCCCGGCGGCGAAAAAAGGTTGAGCCATGGCCATCGACTTCAACCACTACCTCGAAGAATTCCGCCAGCTCAATCCCAAGGATCCGGGCACCTGGCCGCTCGTACCGAAGGTCGTCTCGCTGCTCGCGATCCTGATCGTCATTCCGGTCGCCGGCTTCTTCCTCGTGACGCAAGGCCAGCTCGAACAGCTCGAGGCCGGACGGGCGCAGGAAGTGAAGCTGAAGGACGACTACCTGAACAAGAAGCGCCTCGCGATCAACCTCGACCTGTACAAGCAGCAGTTGCGCGAGATCGATACGCAGTTCGGCGCGCTGCTGAAGCAGCTGCCCAATCGTTCGCAGATGGACGCGCTGCTGGTGGACATCAACCAGGCCGGCCTCGGTCGTGGCCTGCAGTTCGAGTTGTTCAAGCCCGCGGCTTCCGAGACCTCGCGCGAGTTTTACAACGAGCTGCCGATCCAGGTGAAGGTCACGGGCAGCTACCACGACATGGGCGCATTCGCGAGCGACGTCGGGCAGCTCTCGCGCATCGTGACGCTGAACGACGTGTCGGTCGAAGCACAGAAGGACGGCATCCTGGCGATGGAGACGACTGCTCGCACGTTCCGCTATCTGGACGAGGAAGAGGTAGCGGCGCAGCGCAAGCAGAAGGCGGCCGTGAAGAAGGGGGCGAAGAAATGAAGCGCCTCCTCGTGCTCGCGGGGACGGTCGTGATCGCCGCCTGCGGCGGGGAGCAATACGGCGATCTCAAGCAGGAGCTCAATGCGCTGACGAAGGACCTGCGCGGACGGGTCGACCCGCTGCCCCAGGTCAAGCCCTACGAGCCGGTACCGTACAAGGCCGAGGGCGAGGTGGATCCATTTCGTCCCCAACGCATCAATGTGGCGGCAGTCGGCGGCGCCGGCGTGGGCGGCACCGGAAAACAACCTGACATGGACCGGCCGCGCGAGCCGCTCGAAGCGTTCCCGCTCGAGTCGATCCGCATGGTCGGCACGTTGTCGCGCAACCGGGAGACGTTCGGCCTCGTCAGGGCCGGTACGAACCTGTTTCGCGTCCGCAAGGGCAACTACATGGGACAGAATTTCGGCGTCATCACAGGGATCGACGACAACCAGATCAGTCTCAAGGAATTGATCCAGGAGGGCGGCGGCGACTGGGTGGAACGAACCAGCGCGTTGCAACTGCAGGAGGTAAAGAAATGAATACGCTCAAGGGAGTTCTTCCGGCTCTGCTGCTGCTCGTATCGTGGGCAGCCGGAATCGGCACCGCCATCGCGCAGACCACCAATAGCATCGAAGGATTCGACGTTGCACAGCAGGCGGGCGCGATCGTAGTGCGCGTCACCACCCGCGAACCGCTGCAAGGTGTGCCGCCGAATTTCACGGTCGCCAATCCCGCGCGCATCGCGTTCGATTTTCCGAAGACGGTGAATGCGCTCGGCCGCAACGCCCAGGAGATCGGTCAGGGCGAGCTGCGCAGCATGAATCTCATCCAGGCGGCGGACAAATCGCGCCTGGTGCTCAACCTGCGCCGCTCGGTGGTGCACGAGGCGCGCGTCGACGGACGCAACCTGATCATCACGCTGCAGACCGCCGCGGCGTCGGTGACGCCGAGCGACAAGGTGGCCCATTTCGCGGAAGGGCGCGCCGACGCCAGGCACGCGATTCGCGACGTGGACTTCCGCCGCGGGCGCGGCGGAGAGGGCCGGGTCGTGGTGGATCTGTCGGACGCCTCGACCGGGATCGACATCCGCACGCAAGGCCAGAACATCATCATCGACTTCCTCAAGACGTCGCTGCCTGAGAATCTCAGGCGCCGCCTCGATGTGACCGATTTCGCGACGCCCGTGCAGGTCGTGAACGCATTCCAGCAGGGCGAGAACGTACGCGTGATCGTCGAGCCGACCGGCCAGTGGGAGCACAACGCCTACCAGACCGACACGCAGTTCGTCGTCGAGGTGAAGCCGCTGGTGATCGATACGTCGCGCGGCGCGCGCGGCCGCTACACCGGCGAGAAGCTCTCGCTCAACTTCCAGAACGTCGAAGTGCGCGCGGTGCTGAACGTGATCGCCGATTTCACCGATCTCAACATGGTCACGAGCGACTCGGTCGGCGGCAACATCACGCTGCGGCTCAAGGACGTGCCGTGGGACCAGGCACTCGAGATCATCCTGCAGACGCGCGGCCTCGATATGCGCAGGAGCGGCAACGTGATCTCCATCGCGCCGCGCGACGAGCTTGCCACGCGCGAGAAGCTCGCACTCGAATCGGCGAACCAGATGACCGAGCTCGAGCAGACGCGCACCGAGAGCTTCCAGCTCAACTATACGAAAGCGGCCGACGTGCAGAAGATGCTCTCGGACCGTACGCAGCCGGTACTCTCCAAGCGCGGCAGCGCCGTGGTCGACACGCGCACCAACACCGTGTTCGTGCAGGATGTGCCGAGCCGGCTGGAGGAAGTGCGCAAGCTGATCGCCAAGATCGACGTCGCAGTACGCCAGGTGTTGATCGAGGCGCGCATCGTCGAAGCCTCGGACACCTTCGCAAGGAATCTCGGGGCGCGGCTCGGCCTGATGGAGCTTGGGCCCGCGAGTCGCAGGCCGTTCGGCGCGAGCGGGCCGGGCGTGAATATCGGGGCGGAAATCACCAACACCAGCCAGGCGGCGACCTTCACGACGGGTACGCCCACAACGAACGGCGCCGGCCTGAATCTGGACTTGCCCGCCGCCGGCTTGAACTCGTTTACCAGGGGCGCGCTGTCTTTCGTTCTCTTCAACAACGCGTTGACCCGGTTCCTGAACGTCGAGCTTTCGGCGCTCGAGGCGGACGGCAAGGGCAAGATCATTTCCAGCCCGCGTGTGCTGACTGCGAACCAGGTCGAGGCGCTGATCGAACAGGGAACGGAAATTCCCTATCAGCAGGCGACGTCGTCAGGCGCGACCGCGGTCTCGTTCCGCAAGGCGAACCTGTCGCTCAAGGTGAAGCCGCAGATCACGCCGGACGGAAACGTCATCATGACCCTCGACGTGAACAAGGACTCGCCCGGCGCGACGACCCCGGCCGGCGTGCAGATCAACACCAAGCATGTCAAGACCGAGGTGCTCGTGGAAAACGGCGGTACTGTGGTGATCGGCGGAATCTACGAACAGATCGACCGGACCGACGTGACGCAGATTCCGTTCCTCGGTGACCTGCCCTATGTGGGGTTCCTCTTCAAGAACAAGACGACGAATACCTCGAAGACGGAGCTGCTCGTCTTCATCACGCCGCGGATCGTCAACGAGCGCCTGACGATACGCTGACGGGCGCGCGCCCCGACACAGCCGGCGGCCGGGTTCCCCCCGGCCGTTTGCTTTTACGGGTTGCGTAGAATAGACGCATGGTGCACGCCGGGAATCTCTTTCTCGTCGGCATGATGGGCGCCGGCAAGACCACGGTCGGACGGCTCCTCGCGCGCCGCTTGAGGCGCACGTTCCTGGATGCCGATCACGAAATCGAGCAACGTTGTGGAGTGCCGGTGCCGGTGATCTTCGATATCGAAGGCGAGCCCGGCTTCCGCGCGCGTGAGGCACAGATGATCGCGGAGCTCACTGCGCGCGAGGGTATCGTGCTCGCGACCGGAGGCGGCGCGGTGATCGATGCGGAAAGCCGCCGGTGGCTCGCAGCGCGCGGCACGGTCGTCTACCTGCATGCGCCGCCGGCCGACCTCTACGAGCGCGTGCGCCACGATAAGAACCGGCCGTTGCTCGCGACGCCCGATCCGCTGGCGAAGCTCGAGAGCCTGTACGCGGAGCGGGATCCGCTGTACCGGGAGATTGCGGACGTCGTCGTTGACACCGGCATGCAGAGCGCGCAGACCCTGGTGCGGCACCTGCTCGGCCGACTGGAGGAGAACTGGAAGCTCTCCGTGTAGCGCTGGCGGGCCGGTCCTATCCGATCCACATCGGCGCAGGCCTTCTCGGCGAGCCCGGGCTCTACGCGCCCCACCTCGCTGCGCGTCGGGCGGTGATCATTACCAACGGCGTCGTCGCACCGCTCTATCTCGCGCCGGTCGAACGTGCGCTCGCGCTCGCGGGCGCCGCGACCACGCCGATCCTCGTCGAAGACGGCGAGCAGGCGAAGGACTGGCGCACCCTCGAGCGCGTGTTCGACCAGCTGCTCGCCGCGCGCTGCGGTCGCGATACCGTCATCGTCGCGCTCGGCGGCGGCGTCATTGGGGACCTCGCCGGTTTTGCCGCGGCGGTTTATCAACGCGGTGTGCCTTTCATCCAGGTGCCGACGACCCTCCTCGCGCAAGTGGATTCATCGGTCGGCGGGAAGACCGCCATCAACCATCCGCGCGGCAAGAACATGGTCGGCGCGTTCCATCAGCCGCTCGCGGTGATCGCCGATATCGCGACGCTCGACTCGCTGCCGGCGCGGGAGTTGCGCGCCGGTCTCGCAGAGGTGATCAAGCACGCGCTGATCCTGGATCGCGCCTTCGCCGACTGGCTCGACGAAAAACTGCCGGCGCTGCTCGCGCGCGAGCGCGACGCCCTTGCGTACGCGGTGCGCAGATCGTGCGCGCTCAAGGCCCGGGTGGTTGCCGAGGACGAGCGCGAGACAGGCCTGCGCGCGATCCTCAATTTCGGCCACACCTTCGGGCACGCGTTTGAAGCGGGTGTCGGCTATGGTCAATGGCTGCACGGCGAAGCGGTCTCGGCGGGCATGGTGATGGCGGCTGAGCTGTCCGTGCGCGCAGGGCTTCTGGCGCGCGCGGACGCAGCGCGCGTGCGCGCGTTGCTGCTGCGTGCCGGGCTTCCGGTCGCGGGCCCCGCGCTCCCGCCCGA
>DASYPC010000252.1:0-6339 GCA_036007105.1 Burkholderiales bacterium
TACGAGCCGTGGCATTGGTGCCATCGGGCCTAGCGGTGCAGGTCTACTTTCCCGACCGCAGGAAATGGCGGGCGTGGCTCGCGAAGAACCACGACCGGTATCGCGAAGCCTGGCTCGTGTTCTACAAGCCGCACACCGGCAAGCCGAGCCTTTCGTACGACGCCGCCGTCGAAGAGGCGCTCTGCTACGGCTGGATCGACAGCATCATCCGCAGGGTCGACGACGAACGCTACGTTCGCAAGTTCACGCCGCGGACCAACAGCGGAAGATGGTCGGAATCGAACCTGAAGCGCGTCCGCCAGCTTGTCGAGGCCGGCCTCATGACCGATATCGGCCTTGCGAAGATGGACGCCGGCGTTCAGCCGACGGTTGCGCCGACGAAACAATTCGCGAGCGTTCCGGCGTTCTTCGAGCGGGCATTGGCCGCAAACCCGAAAGCGCGCAAGAATTTCATGAGCATGGCCGATTCCTACCGCAGGATCTTCGTCGGCTGGGTCGGTACGGCGAAAAAGGAGGAAACGAGACAGCGGCGCATGCGCGAGGCGATCCGGAAGCTCGAGCGGAACGAGAAGCTCGGCCTGAAGTGAAACGGATCGCGCGCCGGTTGATGCTGACTGTCACCGCATGCGTCGCCACAGCGTTCCTCTCTGCGATCGCGCTTGCGATCCTCGACCTCTACCTGGTCGGGCACGGCCATGCCGGGCTGATGCGCGAATCGATCTCGTGGCCTGCGGCCGGCGTACACCTGAGCGCCGGCGACGTCATAACGCTGAGCCTGGCGTCCCTCGCCGCCGCTCTGGCGTGGAACCTTTCCGGCCGCCGCTCCTAGTCGTCCGCCAGCGGCGGGCACGTGCAGAACACGTTCCGATCGCCGTACACATGGTCGACGCGCCCGACCGGCGGCCAGTACTTGTGCGCGCGCACCCACGGCAGCGGATAAGCGGCCTGCTCGCGCGAGTACGGATGCTTCCAGTCCGCGGCCAGCAGAACCGCGGCGGTGTGCGGAGCGTTCTTCAGCGGATTGTCGTCGCGCGGCACGCGCCCCTCCTCCACCGCGCGGATCTCCTCGCGGATCGCGATCATCGCGTCGCAGAAGCGATCGAGCTCGTCCTTCGATTCCGACTCCGTGGGCTCGATCATCAGCGTCCCGGCGACCGGGAACGACATCGTCGGCGCGTGAAAGCCGAAATCCATCAGGCGTTTCGCTACGTCGTCGACCAGCACGTCGGTCGTGGCCTTCAGCGGCCGCAGGTCGATGATGCATTCGTGCGCGACCCGTCCGCCCGGACCGGTATAGAGGACGGGATAGTGCGGCGCGAGGCGGTGCGCGATATAGTTGGCGTTGAGGATCGCGGTGCGCGTCGCCTGGGTAAGGCCCTCCGCGCCCATCATCGCTATGTAGGCCCACGAGATCGGCAGGATGCCGGCGCTGCCGTAGGGCGCACCTGAGACCGCGCCGACCGTGCCGCGGCCCGGCAGGAACGGCGCCAGGTGCGAGCGCACCGCGACCGGCCCGACTCCGGGCCCGCCGCCGCCGTGCGGGATGCAGAACGTCTTGTGCAGGTTCAGGTGCGAGACGTCGGCGCCGAACTCGCCGGGCGCGGCGAGGCCAACGAGCGCGTTCAGGTTCGCCCCGTCGAGATAGACCTGGCCGCCGTGCCGGTGAACGATCGCGCAGATTTCGCGGATCTCCGCTTCGAACACGCCGTGCGTGGACGGATACGTCACCATCAGCGCGGCGAGCTCGCGCTCGTGCTTCGATGCCTTGCGCGCGAGGTCCTCGAGATCGACATTGCCCTGCGCGTCGCATTCCACGACGACCACGCGCATGCCCGCCAGGTGCGCCGAAGCCGGATTGGTGCCGTGCGCCGAGCTCGGAATCAGGCAGACGTCGCGATGGCCTTCGCCGCGCGATTCGTGCCACGCGCGGATCGCGAGCAGCCCGGCGAACTCGCCCTGCGAGCCGGCGTTCGGCTGCACCGACACCGCGTCGTAGCCGGTGATCTGCGCGAGCCAATCCTCGAGCTCGCCGATCAGCCGCTGGTAGCCCTGCGCCTGCTCCTGCGGCGCGAACGGATGGATAGACGCGAAGCCGTCCCACGTGATCGGCAGCATCTCGCTCGCGGCATTCAGCTTCATCGTGCACGAGCCGAGCGGGATCATCGCGCGGTCGAGCGCGATGTCCTTGTCGGCGAGGCCGCGCAAATAGCGCAGCATCTGCGTTTCCGAGCGATGGCGGTGGAACACCGGGTGCGCCAGATATCCGGAGGTCCGCCGCAGCGCCTCGGGCAGCGCATCCGCAACGTCTTCGAGATCCTCGAAGCGGGGCTTGCAGCCGAACGCCGCCCAGATCGCCTCCACGTCCTCGCGCGTCGCGGTCTCGTCGAGCGAGATGCCGACCGTTTCCGCATCGATCTCGCGCAGGTTGTAGCCGCGCGCCCGGGCGCCCTCGAGCACCACCCGGGTTCGTTCTCCCGTGTACATCGTGATCGTGTCGAAGAACCCCTGCATCGGGACCGCGAGCTCCGAGCGCTGCAGCCCTGCCGCAAGGATCGCGGTCAGCCGGTGCACCCGGCGGGCGATCGCCGCCAGCCCCTGGGGCCCGTGATACACCGCGTACATCCCGGCGATCACCGCGAGCAGCACCTGCGCGGTGCAGATGTTGCTGGTCGCTTTCTCGCGCCGGATGTGCTGCTCGCGCGTCTGCAAGGCCAGCCGATACGCGGTTGCGCCATGTGCATCGATACTCGCCCCGACGAGCCGCCCCGGCATCGTGCGCTTGTGCGCGTCGCGGGTGGCGAAGAACCCGGCGTGCGGGCCGCCGTAGCAGGGCGGCACGCCGAAGCGCTGCGCCGAGCCGACCGCGATATCGGCGCCGAGCTCGCCCGGCGGCGCAAGCAGCGTCAGCGCGAGCAGGTCGCATGCGACCGCCACGACTGCGCCGCCTTTCTTCGCCTCGGCGATCGGCACGCGCACGTCGCGCACTTCTCCGAGCGTGCCCGGGTACTGCAGCAGTACCCCGAAGGCGTGACCCGCAGTGAAGTCGGTCCATGCATCGCCGGTCACGATCTCGATCCCCGCGGCGAGCGCGCGCGTGCGCACGACGTCGAGCGTCTGCGGATGGCACTGGGCGTCGACGAAAAAGCGCGTGCTCTTCGATTTCGTCACGCGCGCAGCGAGCGTCATCGCCTCGGCCGCCGCGGTCGGCTCGTCCAGCATCGAGGCGTTCGCGATATCCATCCCGGTGAGATCGCTCACCATCGTCTGGAAGTTGATCAGCGCCTCGAGCCGGCCTTGCGAGATTTCGGGTTGATACGGCGTGTAGGCCGTGTACCAGGCCGGGTTCTCGAGCACGTTGCGCAAAATCACCGACGGCGTGTGGCAGCCCGAATAGCCCAGGCCGATGAACGAGCGCATGACCTTGTTTTGCGCCGCGATCTCCTTCAGCGCGGCGAGCGCCTGCGCCTCGCTGCGCGCGGCCGGCAGGTCGAGCGGCCTTTCCCTGCGGATCGCCGCCGGCACCGCGCGCGCGATCAGCTCTTCCATGCTGGCAATGCCGAGCGCACCCAGCATCGAGCGCTGCTCCTCCTCGCCCGGCCCGATGTGCCTGCGCGCGAATGCGTCGTGCTGCGTCATTTTTCCAGCTTCCCGAGATAGGTCGCTTCGTCCAGCAGCCCGTCGATGTCCTTCGGATCGTCGGGCTTGAGCCTGAAGAACCAGCCCGCGCCCATCGGATCCGAGTTCACCTTTGCAGGCTCGCCGGCGAGCGCCGTGTTCACTTGCGTCACCGTCCCCGACACCGGCGCCTTGCACTCGGCGGCGGCCTTCACCGATTTGATCACCGCCGCGTCTTCGTCTTTTTCCAGCTTGCGGCCCACCGCCGGCAGCTCGACGAACACGATGTCGCCAAGCTGCTCCTGCGCGTAGTGGGTGATGCCGACCGTGGCGGTGCCGTCGGATTCCATGCGTATCCACTCGTGGTCTTCGGTCATGCGAAGCGCGGTCACTTGGGTTTCCCTCTGTAGTAGCGATGTGGAACGAACGGCAGCGTGCAGATGCGGCACGCGCGCGGCTTGCCGCGCACGGTAGCCGAGAGCTGCGTTCCGGGTGCGGCCTGGTCCCGGTCGACGTAGCCCATGGCGAGCGGCGCATCGAGCGTGGCGCCGAAGCCGCCGCTCGTCAGCTTCCCGACCCGGCGCCCCAGCGAGTCTTCGAGCGACTCCCCTTCGCGGATCGGCGCCCGCCCTTCCGGAAGGACTCCGACACGCACACGCGCGCAGCCAAGCTCGAGCTGGTCGAGGATCGTCGCAGCGCCGGGGAAGCCGCCTTCGCGGTCGCCGCCGCGTCTGCGCACCTTCTGGATCGCCCAGCCGAGCCGTGCTTCGACCGGCGTCGTCGTCTCGTCGATGTCGTGGCCGTACAGGCAGAGGCCCGCTTCGAGGCGCAGCGAATCGCGCGCACCGAGCCCGGCGGGCAGGACCTTTTCCTGGGCGAGAAGCATGCGCGCGAGTGCTTCCGCTTCGCCCGCAGCCACCGAGATCTCGAAGCCGTCTTCGCCGGTGTACCCGGAGCGCGAGATCCGGCATTGCAGATTGGCGATGCTGGCGGTGACCGACGACAGGAACGGCAGGGATTCGACTTCGATCCCGAGCCGCGCCATGACCGCTGCGGCCCCGGGCCCCTGCAGCGCGAGCAATCCGCGGTCCGGCAGGATCTCGAGCTCCATCCTTTGGAGCAGCTCGAAGTCGCGCGCCTTGCACGAGGCGTTGACCACCAGATAAAGATGATCGCCCGTGTTCGTTACCATCAGGTCGTCGAGGATCCCGCCCGCATCGTTGGTGAAGAACCCGTAGCGCTGGCGCCCCGGTGCGAGACTGATCACGTCCACCGGCACCAGCGATTCGAGCGCTGCCGCCGCCCCGCTCCCATGCAGCCGCGCCTGCCCCATGTGAGAGACGTCGAACAGGCTTGCATGCGCCCGCGTGTGGCGATGCTCGGCGAGGATGCCGCCCGGGTACTGCACCGGCATCTCGTAGCCGGCGAACGGCACCATGCGCGCCCCGAGGGCGGCGTGGAGCGCATGAAGCGGCGTACGGTGAAGCGTAGCGTCGGTCAGGACAGTTCTCGCGTCGTGTGAGCGGTCGCAGCGAAGCGCATTCGCGCCCCGTGCCGCTCCCCCTGTCCTCTAGACCTGAGAGTTTCCGCGCGCCATAACGACCCGCGTTGCCCCTTCGGTGGACGCCCGGTTTACGGTGCGTCGCTCTCCAGTTCGGCGATTGCGTGGCTGCGGTGTTGGACCTGAGCGATCATGGGAGATTACGCCTTCGGCGGCGGCTCATCGAGCCGCACTCTCCCGCAGCCACGCGAAGTCTAGCAAAAGCGAGGCGTGGAGTGCGAGAAGGTTCTCGCCCGCTTAACCGTAGCAGGTTGTCGTCTGTTCCAGACGATCGAGCGGGCTCTGCACCCCGCGCCCGCCCTTGTTGAGCACGTGCGTGTAGATCATCGTGGTCGAGACATCCGAGTGCCCGAGCAGCTCCTGCACCGTGCGGATGTCGTAGCCGGATTCGAGCAGGTGCGTCGCAAACGAGTGGCGCAGCGTGTGGCAGGTGACATGCTTCGCAATTCCCGCGTCGCGCGCCGCCTGCTTCACGCTGCGGATCACATAGTTCTCGTAGACATGATGCCGGCGCATCGCGCCGGTGTCCGGATCCACGGAGCGCTTGTGAGAGGGGAAAACGAACTTCCAACCCCATTCATACGGAGCCTTCGGGTACTTGCGCGCAATCGCATCGGGAAGCTCGACGTCGCCGCACCCTTCGATCAGATCGCGCTCGTGCAGCGCCCTCACCCGCTCGAGATGCGTACGGAGCGGGCCGATCACCGATGCCGGCAGCATCGTCACTCGATCCTTGCCGCCCTTGCCGTCCCGCACCAGGATCTGGCGGTAGCCGAAGTCGACGTCCTTGACGCGGAGCTTCAGGCACTCGCGCAACCGCAGCCCCGCGCCGTACAAGAGGCTCGCCATCAACCAGCGCGTGCCTTGCAGACTCGCGAGCAGACGCGTCACCTCCTCCACCGTAAGTACGCTCGGCAGTCGCGAGGGCCGCTTCGCGCGGTCCAGTCCGTCGAGCCACGGCAGCGGCTGCGCCAGCACCTCCCGGTAGAGAAAGACGAGCGCCGAGAGCGCCTGATTCTGCGTCGCCGCCGCGACACTACGCTCGCTCGCCAGATGATTGAGGAACGCCGTGACCTCCGGTGCGCCCAATTGCGCGGGATGCCGCTTTCCCGAGAAATAGATGAAGCGCCGGATCCAGTGCACGTACGTCTCCTCCGTGCGCC
>DASYPC010000253.1:0-2988 GCA_036007105.1 Burkholderiales bacterium
GTTCCTGCTTTTTCCGCCGCTGCACGAACCCGCAAAGACCTATCCATTGCAGCTCTGCCATCTGAACGCGCTGGCCGCTGCGCTGCTGCTGATTACGCGCTGGGCCACGCTGCGGCCGCTCGTGTATTTCTGGGGATTCGCACTCTCGACGCAGGCGCTGATTACCCCGTCGCTCACCGAGGGACCGGCGATCTACCCGTTCTGGTTCTTCTGGAGCACGCACGGGATCATCGTCGGCGTCGCACTGTACGAGGTATTCGCACGCGGCTATCGGCCAACGACGCGCGACTACGGCATCGCCTGCGCCGCAGCGGCGCTCTACGTCGCGATCGTGCTGCCGCTCGATCTCGCTTTCGACTGGAACTACGGGTTCGTCGGCAGAGGCAAGCCCGAAGTGCGCAGCATCGTCGACGCGCTCGGGCCGTGGCCGGAGCGTCTGGCGATCATCGTGCCGCTGGTCGCAGCTGTAATGGCGTCGCTGCTGCTGCCGTGGAAGATCGTGAGCAGGAGCTAATCGCCATTTGCCTTCAGGCGCGACGCGACTTTCGCCTCGAGCGCCTCGAGGCGCCGATCGCGGATGCCGAGCTGGCGCAGGTGCTGCACCGTGTTGAACAGGTAATCGCAGCAGCGTCCCATCGGCCCGGCGCCGAGGGCAAGGTAGCGCGCCACTTCGGTGTCCTCGAGGCCCGGCACGTAGCGTTCATGTTCGCGGTTGACGCTGAACGCGATCGCGGGCACCGGCCCTGCGGGGGTGCGGGCGACGGTCCACACCGGGCGATAGGCCATGGTGAGCATCTCGCGCCGCCAGATCACGTCGAGCTCGGTCGCCGCGCTGCGCCGCGCCAAGCGATAGACGACGCCGGTACAGCTGCCGCCCGATTCCAGCGACAGCATCAGGCCCGGCCGTTCGGGGGTGCCGCGGCCCGCCCGCGCCCACAGGCAGAACTGGCGATGAAAACCGTGGATGCGCGCCGTGCGCTGCTCGACGAAATGAAATGCGGGGTTCCAGAGCAGCGAGCCGAAAGCGAACACCCAGACGCCACCCGGCCGCGGCGCGCGGGCGAGGATCGCCTTGACCTGGGCAGCGCGTTCGGCACCCGTCATGAAGCGTACGTTCGGCCCGAGGACCGCTCGCACCGAAGCGTGCAGCGTGCCGTCCAGAATGCTTTCGCGCGTCAGCTTCACACCGCCCATGAGCGCGCATTCTGGCATGCCTCAGCTTCGAGCTCCGGAGCGCGGTAGACTGCGGCAGCTCATGGACTCGCACGAGTTCGATTACATCGTCGTCGGCGCCGGCTCGGCCGGCTGCGCGATCGCCAGCCGGCTCTCCGAGGATCCGCAGGTCAGCGTATGCCTGCTGGAGGCCGGCGGCCCGGATAGCAGCGTGCTCATACATGCGCCGATCGGCGTCGCGGCGATGCTGCCGACGAAAATCAACAACTACGCGTATGAAACTGTGCCCCAGGCGGGGCTGAACGGGCGCAAGGGCTACCAGCCGCGCGGCAAGACGCTCGGCGGCAGCAGTTCGATCAACGCCATGCTGTATGTCCGCGGCCACCGCCGGGACTACGACCACTGGGCCGCGCTCGGGAACCCCGGCTGGTC
The DNA here is from genome assembly GCA_036007105.1 of Burkholderiales bacterium. Taxonomy (GTDB): domain Bacteria; phylum Pseudomonadota; class Gammaproteobacteria; order Burkholderiales; family SG8-39; genus 2-02-FULL-66-14. The sequence continues at coordinate 1,606 of DASYPC010000253.1, forward strand.
GTACGACGACGTGCTGCCCTACTTCAAGCGCGCGGAAAACAACGAGCGGCTCGGTGCGGACGCGTTCCACGGCAGCGGCGGACCGCTGAACGTGGCGGAACTGCGCTCTCCGAGCTCGCTCAACGAGGCTTTCCTGCGCGCGGCGCAGGCGCAGGGGATCCCGCGCATCAGCGATTGCAACGGGGCCGAGCAATTCGGCTGCTTCCATTACCAGGTGACGCAAAAAGACGGCGAGCGCTGCAGCGCCGCGAAGGCTTACCTGACGCCGAATCTAGCGCGCCCCAACCTGCGCATCGTCATCCACGCCGTGTCGGCTCGCATCCTGCTCGATGGCAGGCGGGCGCGAGGGATTTCGTACTACCAGGGTCGCGAATTGAAGGAAGTGCGCGCGCGGCGCGAAGTGATCCTGTCGTCGGGCGCATTCGGCTCGCCCCAGCTGCTGATGTTGTCAGGCATCGGCCCGGCAGCCGAGCTGCAACGGCTCGCGATCCCGGTTGCATGCGATCTGCCGGGCGTCGGGCAGAACCTGCAGGATCACATCGACTACGTGCAGAGCTATCGGGCGCGCAGCAACACCGACACGTTCGGCGTTTCGCTACGCGGGATCGCACGATTGACGAGCGCGATCTTCGAATGGCGCAAGCGGCGCACCGGCCTCGTCACGAGTCCGTTCGCCGAATCGGGCGCGTTCCTTCGCTCCAGCGCCGGGGTCGACGTGCCCGACCTGCAGCTGATCTTCGTCGTCGGCATCGTCGACAACCACGCGCGCACGCAGCACCTCGGCCACGGTTTCAGCTGCCACCTGACCGTGCTGCGGCCGAAGAGCACCGGCACCGTGGGATTGAACAGCGCCGACCCACGCGACGCGCCGAGTATCGACCCGCGTTTCTTTGCCGAGCGCGCCGACATGGAGGTCATGCTGAAGGGCGCGCGCCAGATGCAATCGATCCTGGAGCACGAGGCGCTCGCGCCGCATCGCGAAAAGATGCTCTATCCGGTGAGCAGAGACGACGTTGCGCAGCTGGAGCAGGACATCCGCAACCGCGCGGACACCCAGTACCACCCGGTAGGCACGTGCAGGATGGGGCCCGACGCGGACCGCCTCGCGGTGCTCGATGCCCGGCTGCGCGTGCGCGGCATTGAAGCGTTGCGCGTAGCCGACGCATCGGTCATGCCGACGCTCATCGGCGGCAATACGAACGCGCCGACAATCATGATCGGCGAAAAGGCCGCCGACATGATCCGGCAGGATGCGCAACGATCTACGAACTCGATTGGCCGTACAGCGGCCACAACGGGCGACGCTCTACGATCCTCCCAACCAGATCCAGCAGCAGTGCACAGTTGATGCCGAACGGCAGATAGCCGGCGTAGCCGAGCAGC
>DASYPC010000254.1:0-2544 GCA_036007105.1 Burkholderiales bacterium
GTACGCCGAGTAGCTCTGGGCGAGGACCACGCCATTGCGGTCGGTTATGACACCGCGGTTGGGAACGATCGGAACGATGGCGATGCGATTGCTCTCGGCAAGCGTCTGGTAATGCTGGTGTTGGAACAACTGCAGATAGACGAAGCGGCCGACGAGCCCCGCGAAGCCCAACACGATAAGCGCGCCCGCGACCATCAGGCGGCGGCGGAAATGAGAGAGCTCGCGCTCGGGATTCTTGAGCTCGGGCGCCTCGAGCGCCGAGAGCGGGTAGCCGCGCTTGACGAATAGTCGTCGCATGGGCGTTCAGCGCTCGGCCTGTGACCGCCGCGGCCGTTGCGGCCACTGCAACAGGATCGTCACCACGGGCCAGAGCAGCGCCCCGACCAGGGGGCCGACAGCGTAGGTCCAGCGCGGCATCGGAGCGCCGCCGACCACGCGCACCAGCAGCACCAGTGCGGCGCAAAACAGGAGCAGGACCGCGACCTGCGCCGCCTGCTGCCACAGCGGAAAGCGCAGTACCCGCCTGCGAAAATACTCGGCAGCATAGGCGAGCACTGCGTACGCGAGCGCGTGCTGACCGAACACCGTTGCGTCGGCCACATCCATGAGCAGGCCCAGGCACCAGGCCATACCGACGCTGATCAGGCGCGGTTCCTGAATGCACCAGTAAAGCAGCACCAGCGCAAGAAAGTCGGGCTGCAACCTCAGCGCGACGCCGCTGACCGGAATCAGGTTCGCGATCAGGCCGAGCATCAGCGTCAGCATGACGAACCACGGCTTGACCGGGAGCAGGATCTCCTCGTGTCGCGCGGGCGCAAACGACGGCAGCATGCTTGGTCTCGCACTAGCCGCGACGTCTGCCGCGGCCCTTGCGCGGCGCGTCGGACTCCGCGGGCTCTTCGGGTCGCCGCGGCATGGCCGCGGCCCGGCCAAGGATCAGCACGTGCGGGCTCTTCTCCACCCCGGCGATCGGCTTGCAGGTCACGCGGGCGAAGATCTGGCCGGTCTCGCGCTCGACCGACACGACCTGCGCCACCGCAAGGCCCGCGGGATACGTGCCGTCGATTCCGGACGTCAACAGCCGATCGCCGGCCTGGATCTCCACGTTGGGGGAAAGAAAGCGCAACTCCGGCAGCCGTCCGCTGCCTGCGCCGTACATCACACTGCGCACGCCGCTCCTCTCGACCTTCACCGGCACGGCGTGATCCTTGTCGGTGACCAGCGTCACTTCCGCCATGTAGGGAAAGACACGCGTCACCTGACCGACGACGCCGACTTCGTCGATCACCGCCTGGCCGGGCTGCACGCCGGCGGCTTCGCCCTTGTCGACAAAAAGCTTCTGCGTGAACGGATCGCGCCCGGAGTAGAGGACCTCGGCCGCGGTCGTCGCGCCTTGAAAGCGCTTCTCGACGTTGAGCAGCGCCCGCAGCCGCGCGTTCTCCTGCTGCAACAGCTGATAGCCCTGCACGGTAGGCGCCTCGGAGAGCAACTGTTGCTTGAGCGCAGCGTTATCTCCGGCGAGCTCGCTCTGCGAGGAAAAGTAGCTCGCGACCTGCGCCAGCGCTTCGCCGGGCAGCTGCACGGCGCGCTGCAGCGGATACAGCACTACGGCCACCGCCTGCCTCAGACTCTCGAGATAGCGGTAGCGCGTGTCGGCAAACAAAAGGGCGAGGGAGAGCAAGCCGAAGAACGCGAGCCGCGCGAGAGGCGAGGGACCGCGATGGAAGAACGGCGGCGGCTCGACCGAGATGTGACGCATCGCGAATGGGGTCAGACCCCGATTACCGACACGCAAAGCGATTGCGGTGCCCGACACGCGGTTGGTAATTGGGGTCTGACCCCGCTTCTCAGTCAGACGTAAAGATGGTGGAGAGTTTTTCCATGTTCTCGAGCGCCTTGCCGCAGCCGAGCACGACGCAGGTCAGCGGATCGTCGGCGACGACGACCGGCAGCCCGGTCTCTTCCATCAGCAGCCGGTCGATGTCGCGCAACAGCGCGCCGCCGCCGGTCAGCACCATGCCGCGCTCCGCGATATCGGCACCGAGCTCCGGCGGCGTGCGCTCCAGCGCGCTTTTCACCGCGGAGACGATGCTGTTCAATGGATCGGTCAGCGCCTCGAGAATCTCGTTTGACGAAACAGTAAAGCTGCGCGGGATTCCTTCGGCGAGATTGCGGCCTTTGACCTCCATCTCCCTGACTTCGGAGCCAGGAAACGCGGAGCCGATCGTCTTCTTGATCGTCTCGGCCGTGGTTTCCCCGATCAGCATGCCGTAGTTGCGACGGATATAGTTGACAATGGCTTCGTCGAACTTGTCGCCGCCCACGCGCACGCTGCCCGAATACACCATGCCGCCCAGCGAGATCACGCCGACCTCGGTCGTGCCGCCGCCGACGTCGACGACCATCGAGCCCGTCGCTTCCGAAATCGGCAGATCGGCGCCGATCGCGGCCGCCATCGGTTCCTCGATCAGATAGACCTTCGATGCGCCTGCGCCGAGCGCGGACTCGCGGATCGCGCGGCGCTCGACCTGTGTCGAGCCGCAG
>DASYPC010000255.1:0-3253 GCA_036007105.1 Burkholderiales bacterium
CACGCACAGAAAAAGGATCTCTCCGCCGACCCCCTTGCCCCGCACGTCGGTGTCGATCCACGCCGGGCTCAGCACATCGCCGAAGACGCCGCTGTCGATCACCCATCCGATCGCGACGAGCGTCGCGAGCAGCGCGAGCCCGGAGACGAGCACCCGCGGCTTCATGGCCGGGTCAGCTCGGTCGTCTCGGGGCGCTGCATGCGACGCCGCAGCCACATCACCCCGAACAGGTCGACGATGCCCACCCACAGCCGGTCGAGCACGCCATAGTTCGAGCGCCCGCGCGCGCGCGGGCGGTGGTGCACGTCGACCGAGAGCGTAGCGCCGCCGTTGCGCTGCACGAGCGCAGGCAGGAAGCGGTGCATGTGATCGAAGAACGGCAGATCCAGGTAGGTGCTGCGAAGAATCAGCTTCAGCCCGCAGCCGGTATCCGGGGTCGCATCGCCGAGCAGGCGCGAGCGAACGCAGTTGGCGATGCGCGAGGAAATCCTCTTGACCCAGCGATCCTGGCGCAACCTGCGGTAGCCGGTGATGAGCTGGAGATTCGCTGGGCGTGCCGGATCGTCGCGCGCCGCGAGCAGCATCGGCAGGTCGGCCGGGTCGTTTTGCCCATCTCCATCGAGGGTCGCGATCCAAGCGGCGCGAGCCGCGCGCGCACCCGTAAAGAGCGCTGCGCTCTGGCCGCAGCGGCGGCGGTGCGCGAGAACGCGCAGCCGAGGATACGAGGCCAGCGCTTCCGTCAGGACCCGAATGGTTGCATCGCCGCTGCCATCATCGACGTAGACGACCTCGAACTCGCAGCGCTTGTCCAGCGCGGCATGAATGTCTGCAAGCAGGGGAAGGATGTTGTCCTGCTCGTTCCGCACCGGGACGACGACGGACAACTCCACTGCGGCGCTGGCGCGCGGGCTACCCGACGCTTCGATCACCTGGCTGGGCCCGTGGCGGCGAAAAGCGCGGATTATCCCATCGCAGCGCCGCAAGGCATACAAGCGCCGCAAGGCATACACTTTGCTCGCGCCCTAGGTCAGCGGATCGAACGGTTCAAACGTTTTACACTCCAAACCGCAAGGAGATGGACACGTACACTCAAGAGGCGTTTGAAAACAGGGGTTTCCCGGCCTGCCGGGAGCTTCAGCATCGTCCAGTGGAGGTCCAACCGTGAAAGATGTCACGAGCGCAGGGATGGCCGACCGGCATGCGAGCTTCCTCCAATCGCTGGTCACGTTCAGCAAGGACCATCGCGCCGCCCAGTGGTCGGGCAGTTTCGGCGCATTTCTCGAAACGATCTTTCCCAACGATCCGCGCGGCAGCACGCGGTCCAGCCACGAGTACATGTGGGACATGATCCGCACGGAGGGCTGCGCCGACGAAAAGGGGCAGCTCCAGTGCCGGCTCTTCCAGGACGAGCTCTACGGCATCGAGGAGACGCTCGATCGCCTGGTCGACTACTTCAAGGCGTCCAGCGCGGGCAGCGAAGTCGGCCGGCGGCTGCTACTGCTGCTCGGCCCGCCTTCTGGCGGCAAGTCCTCGCTGGTGATCCTGCTGAAGCGCGGACTCGAGGAATACAGCCATACCGAGGCGGGCGCAATCTATGCGGTCCACGGCTGCCCGGTCCACGAGTCGCCGCTCCACCTCGTTCCGCATACGCTGCGGCCGCAGTTTCGCCAGACCTACGGGGTCGAGATCACCGGCGAGCTGTGCCCGTACTGCGTCACCCGCATGGCGCATGAATTCTCGGGCGATTTCATGCAGATGCCGGTGCATCGGATCTTCATCTCGGAAGCCGGCCGCAGCGGCGTCGGCACCTACGCACCGCACGACCCAACGACCGCGGATATCGCCGACCTCGTCGGCTCGGTCGATCTCTCGAAAGTTGCGGAATTCGGCGATGAAGGCGACCCGCGCGCCTGGTCCTGGTCGGGCGCGGTGTTCGCCGCGAGCCGCGGCCTGCTCGAGATGATCGAGATCCTCAAGGTCAAGCGCGAGTTCCTCTACCTGCTGCTGACCCTGACGCAGGAAAAGAACGTCAAGGTGTCGCGCTTCCCGCTCATCTACGTCGACGAGACGATCATTGCGCACACCAACCTCGCCGAGTTCCGCAAGTTCCTGCAGGAGTCGGAAAACGAGGCGCTGCTCGACCGGATGGTGATCATCCAGGTGCCGTATACGCTGTCCTACAAGGAAGAGTCGCGCATCTACAAGAAGCTCACCTCGAGCACGCAGGCGTTCCGCGAGGTGCATCTCGATCCGCATGCGCTGCACCTGGCGGCGGTGTTCGCGATCCTCACGCGGCTGCAGGAAGGCGAGGACAAGGACGCAGAGTCGTCGAAAAAAGTGCGCCTGTACGCAGGCGAGGAAGTCGAAGGCGTGCCGCACGGCGAGATCGACAAGATCCGCGCCAAGACGCCGGAGGAAGGGCTCTCCGGCGTTTCGCCGCGCTTCGTGATCAACGCGCTTTCCAACGCGATCATCCAGTCGCAGGCGCGCAGCCTCACCAGCATGGAGGTGCTGCTGGCGCTCAAGGATTCGATCGAGTCCGACGCGCGCATGGACGCGAAGAAGAAGCGCAAGTGGGTGGATTTCCTCGTCATCGCGCGCAAGGATTTCTACAACCGCTGGGTCAAGGAAGACGTGCACAAGGCGCTGTTCGTGTCGTTCGAGCAGGAGGCGCAGGACCTGCTGAACAAATACCTCGACGAGGTCGAGGCCACGCTCGACAACCGCCAGGTGAAGGATCCGATCACGAACGAGGAGCGCAAGCCCGACGAACGGTTCCTGCGCTCGGTCGAGGACAAGATCAAGATCTCCGAGTCCGGCAAGCTCTCGTTCCGCCAGGAGGTCGTGCGCAAGGCAATGGGCGCGTACAAGCGCGGCGAGAAATTCACGCTCGACAGCCACGCCCAGCTGCACGATGCGATCGAGCAGTACCTGTTCGAGCAGCGCCGCGACGTGCTGCGGCTGGTGAGCTCGACGACGCGCCCGGACGACGAAACGCGCCAGAAGATCTCGGTGGTCGAGCAGCGGCTCGCCGACGAGTACGGCTACGACAGTCACAGCGCCCGCGAGGCGCTCAACTACGTGACCACCCTGCTCGCGCAGGAATAGCGCGCTCGCTGCGCTCATGACCGACGAATCCGGCTCCAAGCCCAGCCGTCCCTCGCGCATCGCTGCCGAGACGCCGTGGTACGACCTTTTTTCCCGGGGCGCGCGCGACTGGCTGCGGCACAACGAGAAAGTGCGCGAAGCGGTG
>DASYPC010000256.1:0-4816 GCA_036007105.1 Burkholderiales bacterium
CGAGTTCATCGATTCGACGTATCTGCCGCTGATGTATTCGCCGCCGCTTGCGCCTTCGCTGCAGACCGCGCAACTCGAGCAATCCGAGGAGGGAAGGACGCTGCTGCAATGGCAGGCGAGCACCCCGGTCCAGCTGCTGAACGAGTTTTTCGAGAGCGAGGAGGTCAAGGTCCATTTCCTCGCGCGGATGACCGTGCTCGGATTCGCGCCGGACCAGTTCGGCCAGGGCTGGATCCAGCTGTTTCGCATTCTCAAGGCCGAAGCGCCGATCTGCGTGGGCGGCTCGCAGCAGCTCGCGGTGGGACTGAGAAAAGCGTTCGAGGCGGCCGGCGGCGCCGTGCAGACCGGCGCAGAGGTGAGGCGGATCCTGCTGCGCGACAAGCGCGCCGTCGGAGTCGAGCTGAAGGATGGCAGCCGCGTGGACGCGGCAAAGGCGGTCATCACCAACGTGGAGCCGAAAAAGAGCTTTCTCGGCATGGTCGGAGAGGAATTCCTGCCGGCGTCGTTCGCTACCCGCGTGAAGAATTACCATTCGCGCGGCCGCTCGCTCATGGTGCTGCACCTCGCGCTTTCCGAGCCGCCGCAATACCGCGCAGCCGCTGCCAATCCGCCGGTGAACCTCGCATTCAGCCAGGAGATGTTCGGCGCAAGCGTCGAAGACCAGGTACGCGCCTATCGGGAGATCTCGCTTGGCATTGCGCCGCGCCGCGAGATGCTGCAGATCACGCTGCCGACGCTCTTCGATCCGTCGCAGGCGCCGGCGGGCAAGCACACGGCGGTGGTTTGGCAGTACGCGCCGTATAGCGTTGCGCCGGAAGGGCCGCAGGGTTGGAAGAAGGTAAGAGAAGAGTACGCCGCGCACCTGCTCGAGCTGTGGCGCTCGTATGCACCGAACATGACGAAGGACAAGATCCTCGGCATGACGATCCAGGATCCGACCGACACCGAGCGCCTGAACGACAACCTGGTGAACGGCGTCGACGTGGTCGGCGACATGACGCCGGATCAGATGGGCTACTTTCGGCCGTTCGCCGGCTGGTCGAGCTACCGGACGCCGCTCGAGGGTCTGTACATGTGCGGCGGCTACTGCCATCCGGGCGGAGGCGTGCATGCCGGCGCGGGTCATAACGCCGCCGCGACGATTGCGGAGGATTACAAGCTCAGGAAGTGGTGGGAGTGATGCCGGCGCGCGAGGCGAAGTTCGCGGTAAACGTCCGGCCGGCCGAAGTCTGGAAATTCATCCGCGACTTTCAGTCCCTCTGCACCTGCATTCCCGGAGTCGAGAACATCCGGCTCGTCGATGAGAGGACCGCCGAGCTGACGGTCAGGGAAAAAATCGGCGTCGTGCCTTTGATCGTCAACCTGACCGCACGGATCGATTCAGAGGAGCCGCCGCGCAGGCTGCATGCCGTCGCAACGGCCGAGCACCTGACGATGGAGATCGATGTCGAGTTGCGCGCCACCGGGTCGGGAACGGAGTTGCTGAGCGTCTTCAACGTAAAGGGCGAAGGACCGCTGAAGCCGGTCGTCGACCGGCTGTTCGAGAAGCGGGCGACCGAGCGTACCGCACAGTTCGCAGAGTGCATCGGCAAACGCTTTGGCGCGACGCCCCCGGAAACGGCGCCGCCGCCGCAGCGCGCCAGCTCGATCCTCGACTGGCTCGCGCGCCTGTGGCGGCGCCTTACTTCGGCATCTTGATCGAGCGGTCGAGAAACTCGTTCGTATAGACCGTCTTGACGTCGAACGGCTTGTCGAGCCCGATGTAGTCGCGCACGAGCTCGTAGTCCGCCTTCATGCGCGCGTCGTCGTGGATGCCGAGCGCGACGCTCTTCGAGTACTTGTCACTCATCAGCACCTCGACGAGCGCCCAGTTCTGCATCTCGTTCTCGACTGTCAGCGCGCCATTTGCTTCGACCAGCGCCTGCACGCACGGCTTCGGCTCCTTGACGCAGTCGGCGAACGCGCGCTGCGTGACCTTGACGAACTTGGCGATCAGCGGCTTGTTCTTCTTCAGGAATTCCTCGTTGACGATCACCGAGTTGCCGTACGGATTCAGACCGACCTCGCGCCACGCGACGAAGCCCATGTCGTCGCCGAGCTCCTTCTGGAAGAGGTGGTGGATGTTGTAGAACGACGTCGTGATGTCGATCGCTTTCGACTTGAGCGCCGAGAGCTTCGCATTCGCATCGATGTTGACCCAGGTCACCGATTTCGGGTCGATGCCGTTCGCCTTCGCAAGCGCCGGCCACATCGGGCGCGCGCCGTCCGCGGCCGGATTGCCGATCTTCTTGCCGGGAAAATCCTTGATGCCCTTGATGCCCGAGCTCTTCAGCCAATACAGGCCCTGCGGCGAATTGGCGTAGACGTTGAACACGCCAACCGTGTCGGCGCCCTTGGCCTTGCCGAGCAGCACGTTGCCCATGTCGGCGAGGCCGATCGGATTCGCGCCGGCGCCGACCTTCTGCACGGCGAGCGCCGAGCCCTTGCCGGGCTCGAGGTTGAGGTCGATTCCTTCCTTCGCGTACCAGCCGAGCTTTTTCGCGTAGTAGTAGGGCGCGTGATCCCCGCCCGGTACCCAATTGAGAATGAAATCCAGTTTCTGCTGTGCGGCGGCGGGTGCGGCGGCCGCGGCAATCAGGCCGGCTACGAGAAATCGGCGCATGGGTGCTCCTCGGGAAAGTAGCGTCGATGGTAGCGACGCGCGCCGTGCAGTGTCAATGTTGCTAGACTTCGGCTTAACCGGTCAGTTACATCACCCCGCATGCCGCTTCACTGGTCGCAGTTGCCCAAGGACACGCTCGCCTGCTTGCGCCGCGGCACGGTGATTCCTGCGCATCCGCTCGCGCTCGACGGGAAGCGGCGCTTCGACGTGCGCCGGCAGCGCGCGTTGACGCGCTATTACCTCGACGCGGGTGCCGGCGGACTCGCGGTCGGAGTGCACGCCACGCAGTTCGCGATCCGCGACAAGGGCATGTATGAGGTTGTGCTGCAGCTGGCTGTGGACGCGGCGCGCGAATGGGCCAAGCGCCCGCTGGTCCTGATCGCCGGGCTCGCGGGCAAGACCGCGCAGGCGAAGAGAGAAGCGGAGATCGCGCTCGCGCATGGCTACCACGCCGGCATGCTGTCGCTCGGCGCGATGAAGGGCGCATCGACTGACGAGCTCGTCGCCCACTGCGCCGCAATCGCGCGAGTGATGCCGCTGGTCGGTTTCTACTTGCAGACGGCGGTCGGAGGAATCGTGCTGTCGGCCGAGTTCTGGCGCCGCTTTGCGGAGATCGACAACGTCATTGCGATCAAGATCGCGCCGTTCAGTCGCTACAAGACGCTCGATGTCGCGCGCGGAGTCGTGCTCGCCCGTGCCGAGGAGCGAGTCACGCTGTATACGGGCAACGACGATCACATCGTGCTCGATCTCATCGCGCCGCTCGCGGTGAAGCGCGGCGACGAGGAAGTGCAGGTGCGCATCAAGGGCGGCCTGCTCGGACACTGGAGCGTCTGGACGAAAAAAGCAGTTGCGCTGCATGAGCGCATCCAGGCCGCGGTCGCCTCGGGCTGGGTCGACGCGGAACTGCTGGCGCTCGATGCCCGCGTCACCGACTGCAACAGCGCGTTCTTCGATGTGGCGCACGATTTCGCCGGCTGCATCCCGGGCTGCCACGAAGTGCTGCGCCGGCAGGGGCTGCTCGAAGGCACGTGGTGCCTCGATCCGAAGGAGACGCTTTCGCCCGGGCAGGGCGCGGAGATCGACCGGGTCTACCGCGAGCACGCCGACCTGGCGGACGACGACTTCGTGCGCGCCAACCTGCAGCGCTGGCTGGGGTGACGGAAAGACCTTGCTGAGGATGTCATGAACGAGACACTGCAACGCTATGCGCTCGCGATCGCGGCGCACATCGCGCTGGTATGCGCGTGGTACCTGTTCGTCAAGCTCGGCAACGTGCCGAAGTTCGTCATGCCCTCGCCGGGTGCGACGCTCGACGCGCTGCTGCAGCAGAACTACAACTGGTGGGGCAACATCGCAGTCACCGGTACCGAGATCTTCGCCGGCTATTTCCTCGCGCTCGTCGTCGGCATCGCGCTCGCGCTCGTCTTCACCTGGTCGAAGGCGCTCGAGGCGTTCTTCATGCCGCTGCTCGTCTCCCTCAACATGATCCCCAAGGTCGCGCTCGGGCCGCTCATCATCGTGTGGTTCAAGTACGGCGTCTTTCCGAACTCGCTGATGGCGTTTTCGATCTGCGTGTTCCCGATCCTGCTGACCACGGCGCGCGGCCTGCGCGAAGTCGAGCCCGAGCTGCTCGATCTCGTGCGCTCGCTGAAGGGCTCGCGCTGGCAGCTCTTCACCAAGGTCCAGCTGCCCGGTGCGCTGCCGTACATCTTCGCCGGCATGAAGGTCGCAGCGATTCTCGCGGTCGCCGGCGCGATCGTGGGCGAGTTCCTCGGCTCGGACAAGGGGCTCGGCTACCTGATGCTGCAGGTGCAGGTGACGCTCGACACGCCGGCGATGTTCATGGCGGTGATCATGATCACGCTCATCGGCATGGTGCTCTACGGGCTCGTGCTGCTGCTCGAGCGCTGGCTCGTCGTCAAGGACGCGAGGATCGACGCATGAGCGAAGCGTTCATCCATCTCGCCGGCGTAAAGAAGGTGTATCGCCGGGGCAAGACCGAGCACCTCGCGATCTCGGATGCGACGTTCGACGTGATGCCGGGCGAGCTCGTGTCGCTCGTTGGCCCGTCAGGGTGCGGCAAGTCGACGCTGCTGAAGATCCTCGCCGGGCTTCACCCGCACGATGCGGGCACGGTGCGCATCGGCAGCG
>DASYPC010000257.1:0-2006 GCA_036007105.1 Burkholderiales bacterium
TCGCCCCCGCGATGCCGGAAACGCGGGCGAGCTGCGGGCCGATGTTCTTGACCACGACTTCCTGATTGCCGACCATCTCGTCGACGTGCACGGCAGTCGTGCTCTGGCCGCTCTTCAGCAGCAAAATCGAGTTGTAACGCAGGGTTTCCGGATTGTGCCCAGCATTGCCGAGCAGCCGTGGCAGATAGAAGAACGGGTATTTGCGGTCTTGCCACACGACTTCCCGCGTGAGATACAGGTTGATCAGCTCCTTGTCCTTGATCTGCTGGACCTGCTGGATCATCGGCGCTGGAACCGCCCACAGCCGCCCTCCCGCCCGCACGAGCACGGTTTGTGCGACAGCCAGCGTCAACGGCAGGTAGAGCAAGAAGGTCGTGCCGCCACCGCGTGTGGTCGCGACATCGACGCGGCCGCCCAACGCGGCGATGTCCGAGCGCACGACGTCCGTGCCGACTCCCCGGCCCGAGAGCTGAGTAACCTTTGCCGCCGTGGAGAATCCCGGTGCGAAAATGCACTCGGTAAGCCGCGCCTCGGTCGGCTCGGCATCGCCGGTGATGAGGCCCAGTGCCTGCGCCTTCTCGCGGATGCGGTTGAAATCGAGACCCGCGCCGTCGTCTGCGATCTCGATTGCGATTTCATTGCCCTGCTGGCGCACAGTGACGGTGATTTCTCCCGTCTCGGGTTTTCCGCGCTTGAGCCTCTCCTCGCGGCTTTCTATGCCGTGGTCGAGCGCGTTGCGCAGCAGGTGCTCGAGGGGACCGACCAGCTTCTCGAGCACCGAGCGGTCGAGCTCCACCTGCGTGCCGCGAATCTCCAGATTTGCGCGCTTGTCGAGCTCTTTCGCCGTCTGGCGCATGATCCGATACAGCCTCTCGGACACACTGCCAAACGGAACGGTGCGAATCGAGAAGAGCTGTTGCTGCACGTCGCGCGACAAGCGCGCCTGCGCCAGCAACGCCGCGTCGGCATCGTCGATGTTCCGCAGCAGCGATTGCTGCACGGTCGAGACGTCGTTCACGCCCTCGGCGAGGCTGCGCGTCAGCTCCTGGAACCGCGTGAAGCGGTCGAATTCCAACGGATCGAAATCGGCCTCGCCCGGCTTGACGTGCGAGGCCCGCGACTGGATCTGCGATTCGGCCTGGATCTCGATCTCGCGCACCTGCGAGCGCATGCGGATGACGCTGTTCGTCAGCTCGAGGAGGTTGCCCTTGAGCGAACGCAGCTCGCCCTCAACCCGGGCGCGCGCAATGGATACTTCGCCGGCCTCGTTGACGAGGCGGTCGATGAGATCCGCGCGCACGCGCAGCATCGCCGCTTTCGCCGCTTCGACTTCGGGCGGGGCAGCGGCTGTAGCCGCCGGCGCGGCCGCAGCGGGTCGCGGCACCACCGGCACCGCTGCGACGACGGTAAGCGGTGCCGGTGCGGCCGGTGCAAGAGCCGGCGCAGGCGCTGCACCCATGTCGAGCCACGGCAGCGGCGTGTTCACTTCGCCTTTCTGCAGGCGATCGAGCACGAAGGCTAGCCGATCGAGATCGGTATCGAGGGTCTCGAACAATTCCGGCGACGGCTTGGCGAGCGCGTCACCCGCGAGCAGGCGGCTCTCCATGGTATGCGTGAGTTCGCCCAGGCGCATGGCGCCGGCCATCCGCGCGCTCCCTTTGAACGTATGCAAGGTGCGCTGCAGCGCCTGCGCAGGGTCGTGGTTGGCCGGACTGCGCCGCCACGCGCGAAGTTGCTCGCCAGCCTGCGGGAAAAGTTCTGCCGCTTCTTCGAGAAAGATCGGCAGTACCTGTTCGTCGACGTCGTCGTGAACGTTGGCAAGCGACTCGTCGCCAGGTTGCTCGATTGGCAGCGCCGGAGGTGCACTTGTCACCTTGATGACCTCGGGCGCTGCGACGGGCGGAGCGACGGCCGCTCCTGCTGCGCTCGCTCGTGCCGGCTTGCTGGCGGCGGCAGCGATAGGAACGACGGATGCTTCGGGCGCGGCAGGCGCCGTCACCGGCGCC
>DASYPC010000258.1:0-4781 GCA_036007105.1 Burkholderiales bacterium
GCCAGCATCACCGCAGCCATCGTTGCTGCGACATTCGCAGTTGCCGCGCACGCGCACGACAAGAGCGTCAAGGAGCAGCTCGGCAGCGTGAAGTTCCCCGTGTCTTGCTCGGCCGACGCGCAGAAGAAGTTCAATCGCGCGATGGCGCTCTTTCACTCCTTTGACTGGGCGCGGGGCAAGACCGCGTTCGAGGAGGTCGCGCAGACCGATCCGAAGTGCGGGATGGCGCACTGGGGCCGGGCGATGGTCGCGGCCGACAATCCGTTCGCCTGGCCGGTGTCGATCAAGCTGCAGGACGGGGCCGAAGCGATCGCAAAAGCGAAGGAGGTCGGCGCCGGCACACAGCGTGAGCGCGACTACATCGACGCGCTGGCGCTGCTGTATCAGGACGCCGCCAATACGCCGCATCGTCCGCGCGCGATCGCCTACGAGCAGGCGATGGAGAAAGTAGCAGCGAGCAATCCGCGCGACATCGAGGCCAAGATCCTGTACGCGCTCGCCGTCAGCGCGAACCATGACCTGAACGACAAGAAGTACGAGCGCCCACTGAAGGCCGCGGGTCTGCTCGAGCCGCTGTTCAAATCGCAGCCGCGGCATCCCGGCGTCGCGCACTACCTGATCCACAGCTACGACTACCCGCCGATCGCCGACAAGGGGCTCGCCGCGGCCAAGCGGTACAGCAAGGTTGCGGCCGACGCTGCGCACGCGCAGCACATGCCGTCGCATATCTTCACGCGCGTCGGCTTCTGGCGCGAGTCGGTGGCGGCCAACAAGGCGAGCGCCGCGACCGATAGCTCCGCCAGAGTGCAGACCCCGCATGCGTTTGACTACATGGTGTACGCCTATCTCCAGCTTGGCGAGGATGCGGCGGCGGAAAGCGTCTGGGCCGAAGCGAAATCGCTGAAGCTCAGCAACCCGGCCTTTCACCAGCCATTCGGACTGGCAGCGATTCCGTCTCGCCTCGCGCTCGAGCGCGGACGCTGGGCAGAAGCCGCCAAGCTCGAGCTGCCTGCGAATGTTTCCGACGAGGACTGGAAGCGATATCCGCATGCCGAGTCGGTACTTGTATTCGCGCGCGGTCTGGGCGCGGCACGCAGCGGCGATGCCGCAGCAGCGCGCAAGGAGATCGAGCGTCTGCGCGCGATCCATGCGACGCTGACGGAGCGCAAGGTCGGCTACTGGGCCGAGCAGAGCGAGATCCAGGCCGCCATCGTCAATGCCTGGGCGCTGCGTGCCGAAGGCAAGAATGACGAAGCACTCGCCGCTATGCGCGCCGCCGCCGATCGCGAAGACGCGAGCGAGAAGCACGTTGTGGTGCCTGGGCCGATGATTCCCGCGCGCGAGCTGCTCGGCGACCTTTTCATGGATCTCGACAAGCCGGCCGAAGCACTTGCGCAGTACGAGGCGTCGATCGCCAAGGAACCGAACCGGTTCCGCGGGCTCTACGGGGCCGCACTGGCCGCCGAGCGCTCGGGCGACGCGAAGCGGGCGCGGGTGCATTACCAGAAGCTCGCCTCGGTTACGAGGGGTTCCAACGGGGCCAGGCCCGAGATGCAGCGCGTGCGAGAGCAGATCGCGAAGAACTGACGGTGAACGGGTGGCGCAGGTTCTCCCGGTGCTCGGGCCGGGCCTGCGCGGTCGCGTTTCCAGCGACAGACCGGCGGTTGGGTTGATAATCCGCTAGTCCATCTGCAGGGGGAAGGCCGCTCACCGAATGGCCGCGCGTCGCAGCATCTACCGCAAATACCTTGCGCTGATCATCGCGCTGGTCGCGGGCGCGCTCGTGGTGAGCGGCGCGATCGGGGTGTATTTCTCGTATCTCGAGACGCGGCATTCGCTGATCTCGCTCGCGCATGAGAAGGCGGCCTCCGCCGCAACGCGCATCGAACAGTTCGTCAAGGAGATCGAGAATCAGGTCGCGTGGACGACCCTTCTGCCGCAGACCGCGGAAGGCGCGGATCCGCTCGAGCCGAGGCGCTTCGATTTCGTCCGCCTCTCAAAGCTCGTGCAACCGATCACCGAGGCGAACTACATTCACGCCGACGGCTGCCTCCAGGTCAAAGAGTCGCGGCTGGAGATTTCAGGGGCGGGCGCGTGCCTGGCCGACCTGTCGAAGGATGCGCGTTTCGTCGGCGCGCGCGCGAGCGGCGTGTACTACGGCCCGGTGTACTTCCGCAAGGAAACGGAACCGTACATGGCGATCGCGCTGCGTGCCGCGGGCGGCGGCGTAAGCGCGGTCGAAGTGAACCTGAAGTTCATCTGGGAAGTCATCCAGCGGATCAAGATCGGCGAAGCAGGACTCGCCTACGTGGTCAACAAGGACGGGCACCTGATCGCGCACCCGGACATCAGCCTGGTGCTGCAGAAGACCGACTTTTCGACGCTGCCGCAGGTGAAGGCTGCGCTGCAAGCGAAACCGGCCGCGCCGGGAGAGCCGCCGCGCGAGCGCACGCTAGACGAAGCGCGGGACCGCAGCGGCCGCAGCGTGATTACCGCCTATGCGCATATCGAGCCGCTCGACTGGTATGTGTTCGTCGAACAGCCGACCGCCGAGGCGTACAAGCCTCTGTATGCCTCACTGGCGCGTAGCGGCGTATTGCTGGTCGCGGGCCTGCTGCTTTCCATTCTTGTCGGGCTCGTGTTCGCGCGCCGCATGACGAACCCGATCCGCGCGCTGCAGGACGGCGCGGTGGCGATCGGCGCGGGAAATCTCAACGCGAACATCGACGTGCGCACCGGTGACGAGTTGCAGGAACTTGCCGAGCATTTCAACCGGATGGCCGCCGAGCTCAAGGAATCGTACGCGGGTCTGGAGCGGAAGGTTGACGAGCGGACTGCGGAGCTGAAGCGGACGCTCGAGCAACAGACGGCGACTTCCGAGATCCTGCGCGTGATCAGCGGCTCGATGACGGAATCGCAACCGGTGTTCGACGCGATCGTGAAGAACTGTCACGCATTGTTTCCGGGTAGCCGCGTCGCGCTGGGACTGGTGCAGGAGGGCCGCATCGAGGTGCGCTCGAGTGTCGGCGGCGGGGCCGGGCCCGACACGTACGAGATGGCGATGGAGCGCGGTAGCGGCCTCGCAACATGCATCATGGAGGCCCGCACGATCCACCTTCCAGATCTGCAGAACGCTGTAGAAGAGTTTCCCCGGCTGGCCAGACTATCGTCCGATTACCGGTCGGGCCTGTTCACCCCGCTGATGCGCGATGGCAAGCCGATCGGCGCCATCTCGGTGCTGCGCCCCGGCGCCGGCGCGTTCGACGAGAAGGAGATCGCGCTGCTGCAGACGTTCTCGGACCAGGCGGTCATCGGGATCGAGAACGTTCGACTCTTCAACGAGATCCAGGAGAAGAGCCGGCAGCTCGAGATCGCCAACCGGCACAAGTCGGAGTTCCTCGCCAACATGTCGCACGAGTTGCGCACGCCGTTGAACGCGATCATCGGCTTCTCCGAGGTGCTCGACGAGCGCTATTTCGGCGAGCTGAACGAGAAGCAGGCCGACTACGTCAAGGACATCCATTCCTCGGGCAGGCACCTGCTGCAGCTGATTAACGATATCCTCGACCTGTCCAAGATCGAAGCCGGCAGGATGGAGCTGGACGTGGCCGAGTTCGACCTGCCGGCTGCCCTGCAGAACGCCCTTACGCTCGTGCGCGAGCGCGCCCAGCGTCACGGGATCGCGCTCGGGCTGAAGGTCGACGGCGCCCTCGGAACGTTCCGCGCCGACGAGCGCAAGTTCAAACAGATCATGCTGAACCTCCTTTCCAACGCCGTGAAGTTCACTCCCGAGGGCGGCAAGGTGAGCGTTGCGGCGAAGTTGAACGGTTCGGCGGTCGAGATCTCGGTCTCCGATACCGGGGTCGGCATCGCGCCGGAGGATCAGGCCATCGTGTTCGAGGAGTTCAGGCAGGTCGGGCGCGACTACACGCGCAAGGCCGAGGGCACGGGCCTGGGGCTTGCGCTCACGCGGCGCTTTGTCGAGCTGCATGGCGGCGCGATCTCGCTCGCCAGCATGCTCGGCAAGGGCTCCACCTTCACCTTCACGCTCCCCATCCGACATGGCCAATGAACTGATCCTGATCGTCGAGGACAACGACAAGAACATGAAGCTTGCCCGCGACATCCTGCAGGTGAAGGGCTACCGGACGATCGAGGCCGAGTCGGCCGAGGCCGGGTTGCCGCTCGCGGCTGCGCAGAAGCCGGACCTGGTGCTGATGGACATCCACCTGCCTGGTATGAACGGCATCGACGCGCTGAAGAAGCTGCGGGCATCGCCTGACACCAGTCGCATTCCGGTGCTCGCGTTCACCGCCTCGGTCATGCCGCAGGATCGGCGCGAGATCATGGGCGCGGGCTTCGACGGCTTCGTCTCGAAGCCGATCAACCTCAAGGAGTTCATCGCTGCCATCGCCAAAGCCGTGCAAAAAGATCCGGGTGGAGGCGCGGCGTGACTCGCAAGGCGAAGATCCTCGTCATCGACGACACGCCCGCGAACGTCAAGCTGCTGGCGGACCTGCTCACCGTGAAGGGCTACGAGGTCGTTACCGCGTCCAACGGCGAGGATGGACTCAAGCGGCTTGCCAGCGAGCGTCCGGACCTGGTGCTGCTCGACGTCATGATGCCCGGGATGAACGGCTACGACGTGTGCCGCGCGATCCGCGCCGATGCGGCGAACGGCATATTGCCGGTGGTGATGGTCACCTCGCTCGACCCGACGCAGGAGCGGATCAAGGGGCTGGACGCAGGTGCGGACGATTTCCTCACCAAGCCGATCAACC
>DASYPC010000259.1:0-1598 GCA_036007105.1 Burkholderiales bacterium
GCAACTGCGGCGAGCGGCTCGTGCTCGTCACGCCGAGCGCGCGCAGCGTCCCCGCCTTCACATGCGGCAGTGCCGCCGATAGCGTGGGAAAGCTCAGATCCACCTGGCCGGCAACAGTGTCGAGGAGCGCCGGGCCTCCGCCGCGGTACGGCACGTGCAGGATGAAGGTGCCGGTCGCATCCTTGAACATCTCGGCGCAGAAGTGAAATGTCGTGCCGATGCCCGCCGAGGCGTAGTTGAGCTTGCCCGGATTCGCGCGCGCGAGCCTTACGAGCTCCTGCACACTCTTCGCCGGTCCCTTGGACGGTACGACGAGCACGTGCGGTGCGGTGGCGACCATGCCGATCGGCGCGAAGTCCCGGATCGGGTCCCACGAGAGCTTGTCGAACAGGCTCTTGTTGGTGACGAGCGGAATCGTGTTCAGCACGATCGTGTAGCCGTCGGGTGCGGCCCGCGCCGCGGCCTCCATGCCGATGTTGCCCGACGCGCCGCTGCGGTTGTCGATGATGATCTTGCCGCCGAGCTGCGCGGCGAGCGGATCGGCGATGAGGCGCGCCATGATGTCGACGCTGCCGCCGGGCGGGAATGGCGCGATCAGCCGGACCGGCTGCGCGGGGTAGCCCTGGCTGGTCGCGTTGCCGACGAGGCAGGCCGAGATCCCGATCAGAAAAAGTCTCGCGAGCATCTTCAAGCGCGGCTGATCTTCCCCAAGCCCCCTACGTACGGTCGTAGCACCTCCGGAATCGCAACCGAACCATCCGCCTGCTGGAAATTCTCCAGGATCGCGACGAGCGTCCTGCCGAGCGCGAGCCCCGAGCCGTTGAGCGTGTGCACGGGCTCGGGCTTGCCTTTTTCGTTGCGGAACCGCGCCTGCATGCGCCGCGCCTGGAACGCCTCGAAGTTCGAGCAGGAGGAAATCTCGCGGTACGCGTTCTGCGAAGGCAGCCACACCTCGATGTCGTAGGTCTTCGCCGAAGAAAACCCGGTATCGCCGGTGCATAGCGTCACGACGCGGTACGGAAGCTCGAGCCGCTTGAGAATCGTCTCGGCGTGCGCGGTCAGCTCTTCGAGCGCCTCGTAGGACTTCAACGGATGAACCATCTGTACCAGCTCGACTTTGTCGAACTGGTGGTTGCGGATCATGCCGCGCGTGTCCTTTCCGGCCGCGCCCGCCTCCGAGCGGAAGCAAGGCGAGTGGCAGCAGAATTTGAGGGGCAGCTTCTCCAGCGGCACGATCTCGTCGCGCACGAAGTTGGTGACCGTGTACTCCGAGGTCGGAATGAGGTAGAGGTCGCGTCCCTCGATCTTGAACTGGTCGCCCTTGAACTTGGCGAAGCTCGTCACGCCGTCGGCGCAGGCGCTCGTGACCATGTAGGGCGTGTAGACCTCGGTGTAGCCGTGCTCGCGCGTGTGCACGTCGAGCATGAACTGCGCGAGCGCGCGGTGCAGGCGCGCCACCGCGCCCTTCATCACCACGAAGCGCGCGCCGGCGAGCTTCGCGCCGGTTTCGAAATCCATGCCGCCGAGCGCGGCACCGATGTCGACATGGTCCTTGACCGCGAAATCGAACTTGCGCGGCTCGCCCGAGCGTCTTTCCT
>DASYPC010000260.1:0-8791 GCA_036007105.1 Burkholderiales bacterium
ACTTCGCGCGCATGCGGGCGCCCGCGCCCGGAAATGAGGTGATCCGTGGCAACGCGCACCTCACGGATGGGTGTCAACCGCTCGCCGGGCGCCATGTTGAACCGTGGCACAGCGCGCATCAGCGCAACCAGATAGGGATGGCGCGGATCATGGAAGATCGCCTCCACCGCACCGGCCTCCATGACCTTGCCCTGGTGCATGACCACCACTTCCTCGGCGGTGTTCGCCACGATACCGAGATCGTGCGTGATGATCAGCATCGCCATGCGCATTTCGTGCTGCAGCTGCTTTACCAGCTGCAGGATCTGGGCCTGGATCGTCACATCGAGCGCGGTGGTAGGCTCGTCCGCGATCAGCAGCGCCGGCCGGCAAATCAACGCCATGGCGATCATTGCGCGCTGCCGCAAGCCGCCCGAGAGCTCGAACGGGTAGGTATGCTCGGCTTTCACCGGGTCCGGAAAGCCGACCAGTCGAAGCATTTCGACGACCGCTGCGCTTCGCTCGGATTTCCCGAGCGACGTGCGGTGCAGGGCGAGCGCCTCGCCGATCTGGTTGCCGATGGTGTGCAGGGGCGAGAGCGCGGTCATCGGCTCCTGGAAAATGATGGAGACGCGGCTGCCCCGCATGAGCCGCATCGCCTCGTCATTCGGGTCGGCGCGCGCAATGTCGATCGCGCGGCCGCCCTCTTGCGGGTCGAAAAACAGGATCTCGCCGCCTTCGATGCGCGCGACCTTCGGCAGAATGCTCATGATCGCCTGCGCAACCATGGACTTGCCGGAGCCGGATTCCCCGACGAGCGCCACGGTTCCGCCCTCGGGGACGCGAAACGAAACTCCGTCTACCGCCTTTACCACGCCGGCATCGACGTCGAGATAGACCTTTAGATCGCGGACTCTGAGAACGTCAGGCATCGCCGTCGCACCGTGCGCCCAGCGCTTTCAGATTGAGGCGGGTGGCATCGTCGAGCCGGTGACCGCGCCGCAATGCTTCCCGTGCTGCGGTGCTCGCGAAGTCGGCAAAGTCATCCAGGCGCGAATCGACGCAGATCGAGCGCTGTCCGTTGCCCAGATCAAGCTGCATCCATCCTCCGCTGCGATCGCTTCTCGTTGTGTAGTAGCTCAGTTTCATCGAGCGCAACTCATCCCATGGGATGGCCCGTCCAAATGGTCCTCGGGCCGCGATCCCCGTTTCGCTCAACTCGATTCGGGTCAGATGGCGAACGACTGCCCGAACGAAGTATACGAGGAAGAGCAGCATGCACGCAGCCAGTATCCACGCCAGGGCTCCGCTGGGCGCTAGCGCCCACAGCGGTCCTGCGGTGAGCGCGATCCCGCCCAGGCCGCGCGCATAGTCGGCCGCGATCGCCCCCGCCGGATAGCGATACAGCGGCATCAAGGGTCCGCGGCAACCTGCTCGGCGAACAGATCGCGCGCACTCTTCCAGCGCACGCCCGGCTCGGACCGCAGACAATCGAACAGGTCGGCGAGGAACGCCCAGGCTTGCTCGTCATGGCACGCGTGGTGGGTCAGCCATCCGGTCGGCTCGTCCGCATCCGCGCCGCCTTGGCGCCGTGCAGCCAGGTGCCGGGTCGCCTGAGATAGCGCCTGCTCCACGCCGACGAATCCGCGGCTTCCTTTCCAGTCGATGATATCCACGTGCGTGTTGATCTCCGTGACTCCGGGGGCCGCCTGCGCGCTGCCCCGCGCACCGTAGCGGCTCAGTCCCCGAAACCCGCAGCTCGCAAGGCGCGGCAGAAGACGCGCGGCAATTCGATTCCACGGAGGCGCGAGCACGCCGAGCGAGCGCGCCCCTGCCAGCTCGCCCAGGCGCCGTCGGCCGTTGGCGAGCCTCGCCAGCGCCGCATCCATTGCTTCGTTCACCGGGTACTCGGTTTTTTTTTCCCCGGGCATCGCGCGGTTCGAGTGATCCGCGCCATGCTGCAGAACCTCTGCTTCGGGAGGGAGCAGCGCAAAGAGCGCCGGGTCGGCGCGTGCCGGAATCACCGCCAGCGCAGTCGGTACTTTGAACTGCCCGGCGAGACGCAACAGTCGTTCGAGCGCGCTCGTCGGCTGAGTAGCGTCGTCGTCACGCCACCAGAAATCGATTGTTCGCCCGGCATCGCGCCACCGACCCATCTCCGAAGCAAAATCGTTCCACGCGGCACTTACCACGCCAGGCCCTCGGTCCATTGCGCAAGCAGTTCTGCGCTGTTGCGGGCGCCATCCATGTTCACCTCTTCTCGTCCGGGCGCAGGGCCGCGCGCCGCGCGGTCGATGGCGGCCGCGAATGTAGCCGGGGCGAGCGAGCCTTCGTCCACGACTTCAATACGGCCGCGCTCCGCAAGCAGATGCGCGCGCAAGGCCTGCTCGGTCTCGTGGCCGCCGGCGAACGGCACCACGACCGCTCGTGCGCCGCAGTCGAGAATCTCCATCACGGTGTTGTAGCCGCCCTGGCTCACCGAGAGCGAGGAATTTTGCAGCAGCGTCCGAAAATCGCCGCGCCAGCGCTCCAGGACGACCGCTCCTTGGCCTTCCTGCCCCGCGAGACCCGCGAGGGCCTCGAACGCCGCCGGGGCGATGTTCGCGCCGGTCAGCAGGCGCCAGCGGGCTCCTGCAAGAACCGTGAACGGACGGGCGTGGATTGCGCTCTTGAGGAGCTTCGCGCCGACGGCGCCGCCGCCCGCGGATACGATCACCTCGCCCGCGCCAGCGGTGCTTGGAGGTCCAGTCGGACGTGCCCGATCGACGATGAAGCCGGTGTAGTGCAGCCGCTCGCCGAGCTTGTGAGCGTTGCGGAACGTTCGATCGAATGCCAAGAAACGCGGATCGCCGTGAACCAGCAGCCGATCGAAATAGCGCTCGAACAGCGCAAGCATTTCGTCCTGCTTCGCCGGATCGCGCTGTCCGAGCACGTCGCGCACCGATGAGACGATGATCGGCCGCGGCGCAGCGCTGCTCGCTACCTCGAGCAGCGGAAGAAGCTCGAATCGCATCTGCCTGCGGCCAAACGGGAACAACTCGATCACCAGCGCGTGCGGGCGGGCGGCGCGCCAGGCGCCGAGGAGCTGCGCTCGGCGCCGCGCCCGCCAGGCATCATCGACGGGTGTGCCTTCGGCATCCACCAGCGAGCGGAAGTCGAGATCGACCGTGCCCGCCGGCGGGAGCTGGATCAGGTGAACGCGCGGCGGCAGAATGTCCGGCACCGGGAACCCGCCGGTCACAAACGTAACTTCGCTCCCCCGATCGCTCAACGCTCGGGCGAGCGTCGCCGCCCGCTTCAGGTGGCCGATGCCAAGCAGGTGCTGGACATAGACGAAGACACGCTTGCCGGTCAATTCGGCCTTGTCGCAGGATGCGCCGCACAACCCGCGCCCAAGCGCGCGAACGCCTGATCGAGCTGCTGGGCGGCCCTCTCGAGGCTGCGCTCGCCGGCCACGAATTGCCGGGCGGCGCGGCCCATCTCCGTGCGGCGATCCGGATCGAGCAGCAGCTCACGCGCGAGACGCGCAAGTCCCTCGGTGTCGCCGGCTGGTGCGAGCAGCCCGGTGCGCCCGTCGATCACCACATCGGGAACGCCACGATGAGCACACGAGATCACCGGCACCGCTGCTGCTTGTGCTTCGAGCATTGCCATTCCGTAGGCTTCGTTGCAAGCGGGCCAGATGCACAGATCACCGGCTGCGTACAGGGAGGCAACCTCTTTCTCCGCCAGCGTTCCCAGCAAGCGCGCGCGTCCCGGCGCCGCGGCCTCGAGCGCGCGGGCAACCTCGGGTCTCGTGCCTCCGTCCCCCGCGACCAGGAGCTGCCACGGCAGATCCGCGATCCGCGCAAGTGCATCCGCGAGCTGACGATAGGATGCAGCCTTGTCTCCTTCGCGCATCATCGCTGCGACGACGATCCAGGGTATCGACGCGTCCAGCCGATGCGCGGCAGCAAGCCTCGCACGCTGCGTGTGGCGAGCCTCCAGCGCATCATCGAACGGTTGCATGTCGAGAAACGGCAGCAGCAGCAGGATCTTCGAGCCGTCTGCAACGATTGGCTCGAGGCACCCGAGGTCGAAACGGGTCGGACAAACCAGCAGGTCCGCCAGGCGGATGGCTTCGCCGGAGGCTTCATGGCCCAGGTTCCACGGCCCCGCCGCGCGCTTGGGTGCGTAGGAGGCTTCGGCGATGACGTAGGGAATGCCGAGCGCCTTGCTGACGTACGGCCCAAGCCAATCCGGCGCCTTGTAGTACACGTGATAGGTGAACCAGAGATCGGGGCGCAATCCCTGGGCGCCGCTCTGCAGTTGCGTGACGAGTTGCTTTGCCGCCGCCAGACCCTGCGCACGCAGCGCCGCCTGCCGCTCGGGATTGCCTTCGCCGTCGTAACTGCTCAGGCTCGACGCCAGCTCCACGCGGTGCCCCGCGTGCTGCAGCGCTTGGACGTACAGCGCGGCGACGCGACGGTCGCCCGAAGGCGTACCGTGGCTCGGCACCTTGAGCGGCGCGTAGAAGGCGACACGCACGCGCTAACCGGTCGCGGTGCGGAGGTTCGCGCCAGGCTGCAGACCGGTGACGCCGAAGCGCTCCGCGAGCGGTGCAAGGTTCTGCTCGATGCCAAAGCGCGCCGCGAGTCGCACCTGCCCGGCGCGGCCAAGTCGGCGTCGCTGCTCCGGATCGCCGATCAAATCGCGCAGGGCCTCTGCCAGTTGAGCGGGAGATTCCGCATCGACCAGCACGCCGGTCACGCGGTCGTCGATGAGCTCTGGAATCGCCGCTACGCGGGTGGCGAGGCATGCGAGCGACTGGCTCTGCGCTTCCATGAGCACATTGGGCAAGCCATCACGATCCCCGTTGCGCGCGATGCGACACGCAAGCACGAACAGGTCCGCCGCCCGGTACTCCTGCAGCAGCTCCTCCTGTGCGAGCGCGCCCCGCCAGATCACGCGCTCTGCGATGCCGAGCGCGCGAGCACGGCGTTGCAGGGTCCGCTTGAGCGGGCCTCCTCCCGCATGCACCAGCCGCCAGTGCACGCCGGCCGGCAAACGCGCCAACGCGTCGAGCAGCACATCCGTGCCCTTTTTCTCTACCAGGCGACCGGCGGAGAGAATCACTACAGGATCGGCGGGGTCGCGACCGTCGCGGCGCCCCGGCTCGGACGAAAGACGCAGGAACCGGGAGAAATCCAGCCCGTGGTAGACGAGCTCGACCCGGCCCGGGGGGGCGAGCGCGGCGAGGTGATCGCGGTTCGCTGCCGTGCACGTCACGAGCCACGCGCAGGACGCAAGCTTCTCTCGCTTTTCCCATTCCGGAATGGTCCAGATGTCCTTCGCATGAGCGGACCCGCTCCACGGCAGGTCCTTGAGCATCGCGGCATACCGGGTCACCGAGGCCGGGGTGTGCAGGAAATGTGCGTGCAGCCGATCGACGTCGTCCGGCAGTTCCGCTGCGAGGACCAGCGCCTGACCGAACCGGCGAATGCGGTTCGGTGTCGCGTCCCGCGCCAGGTCGCGCAGCCATTGCTGCCGAGCCTCGCCGTAGCTCGACCAGCCCCGCACCTTCCACCATGCTCGCAGAACACGGAGCGGCGCGCGGTAGAGGTATTCGGGAAGGTAGACTACCGAAGCCCGGATCTCGGCATGCACCGGGTGCGTTTTGCCGTCCGTCGGACGCCGCAGCGATACGATCAGGATATCGAGGCCACGCCGCTCAAGGGCCGCGATTTCCTGCGCGATGAAGGACTCTGACAGCCGCGGGTAGCCCTTGAGTATGAACGCGACGCGTTTCGGCCGCGATTGAGCCATGGGTTCAGGCGCGCTGCGCGTCGTCTTGTTGCGCTGCCTCGCTCGTCTTCTCGACCCAGGGCGCGATCAGCCGGGACACGTTCGGCAATCCTTCGAGCAGGCCGGGGACCACGACTTCAGAGGGCCGCTTCTGGCGCGGCAGATGCCGCAGCGCCGCCGCCATGACCGCGGGCTCGTAGCGTCCATCGTCAGCCAGCATGCTGACAAGTCCCAGCGCTGCCGCGCGCGAAGCTCGAATGAATTGCTCCTGGCGAGGGGCGATCCGGGGAACGATCAATGCGCGCTTGTCCATCGACAACACTTCGCAGAACGTGTTGTACCCGCCCATCGCTACCACACCCGCAGCGCGCGCCATGAGCGCTTCCAGATGGCCGTGGAACGTAATGGTGTCCACGCGCTTCAAGACCGCGGCCCGGTCCATGAACTCCGCCTGCCGCTCCGGCTGCATGAACGGCCCCAGCACGAGCAAGGCCGGATAGGGGAGGAGCGGATCCTCCTCGTACGCCCGCAGCACCCACTCGATCAGGGCCTCGCCGTCGCCACCTCCACCCGTAGTCACCAGCACGTAAGGCCTGTTGGTAATCTCCGGCAGCCGCGGCGGCGCGCCACCCGTGGGTACCTCGCGATGAAGGTAGCCTGTATAGGTGATCTTCTGCCGCACGCTGAGTGGCAGCGATATTCCCTCGAGAGGGTTGCAGATCTGTGGCAGCCCGTAGACCCAGATCTCGTCGTAGATGTCGCGCAGCGCGGGCAACACGTTCTTGCGCTCCCATTCGGGCACTAGCAGCCTCGGCTCGTCCATCACATCCCGCAAGCCGAGCACCAGCCGCGTTCCCCGCGGCTTGAGCATCTCGAGCGTCTCGAGCACCTCGCCGCGCAGCCCCACGGGCTCCTTGTCCACGATGAACACGTCCGGGTCGAAGATGTCCGCCGTGTGCTTGATGATCGACGCGCGCATCGACAGCGTCTGCTCGATGTCGAGGTGCAGGTTGAGGGACGTGTATTCCCCGTTGCGAAGCTTGATCACTCCGGGAATGCGGACGAAATCCACGCGCGAGCGGAAATCGAAGCTGCCGATGATTGGGGAGCCCGACAAGATGAGCACCGACAGATGCTTGAAATTCTCGACCAGCGCGTGCGCGATCGCGCGGCAACGCCTCAGGTGCCCCAGCCCGAACGTGTCGTGGGCGTAAATGAGAATGCGGCCATCCTTGCGTTCCGATCGCATCATGAGCCTCTCTGAGAGCGCTTCAAACCCGGTAAGCCACGGTCGTCATCAGCTTCGCCACGGCGCGCATCGCGACCCGGGCCGGTGCCGGCATCTCTGCCGCACCCAGTGCAATTGCCGTTGCCCGGTGCCTCGCCTCCTCCTCGCGCATCCGCTCGACCACGGCTCGAGTGCGTGAATCCCCGGCAGGAAGCTGCGCGAGGTGTTCCGCCAGATGCTCCTCGACCTGGCGTTCGGTCTCGGCCAGAAACGCAAGACTCCAGCGGTCCCCGAGCGCCCCGGCGGCGATCCCCAGCGCCAGAGAACCGGCATACCACACCGGGTTGAGCACGCTCAAGTGTCCGCCGAGCTCCCGCACCCGGTCTGCGCTCCAGGCGAGGTGGTCCTCCTCCTCGCGCGCCGCTTGCTCGAGCGAAGCTCGCGTTCCAGGATCGCGCGCGGTGATCGCCTGCCCCTGATACAGGGCCTGGGCGCACACTTCGCCGACGTGATTTACGCGCATCAGCGCGGCTGCGTGGTCCCGCTCCGCAGCGCTCAGCGCGTTCTCCTCGAACTCGCGCGCCGGGGAACCACGTTCGGTTCGATGAACTCCGGCGATTGTACGCACAGCCGCGTCGATCCCGGCAATTGCCCGATCCAAGGTATTCATGGAGCCTAGTATAGGCAAAAAAAACGGGCGTCCAGAGACGCCCGTTCGAGTTCTGCGGCCGAACTGCTTCAGCCGCGTTGCCGACCTGACTTTAGAACGAGTGCTTGATCGTCATCGACCAAAGCCGCGGATCCTCACCCGCCGCGGGCGTGTTCGACGGGGAGCCAAGACCACCGGTCGAAGTAAACGGCGCGTACGCTGCGCCTACGTCGTTGCGGATGCTCGCATAGGTCACGCCCACCGAGGTACGCTTCGACAGGCTGTAGTTGTAGCCCAACGCCCACATCCTGGCGCCGTCCTGAACTACAGTTGCCTTGTCGTCACGCGCCTTGGTGAAGTGGCCGCCAATCCAGTGCGGACCCCAGCTGTACTCAATTGGCAGCGACCACACCGTCCGTCGCGCCGATTCGACTCCGGTTACGCCGTTCTTGACCTTCGACTTATCCCACGCGGCGCCGATCCGGAAACCACCCCAGCGATATGAGCCGAAGAGACGATCCCCGCGCTGATCCGAGTTTGGGAAGGAAGCTACCGCAGCCGCGGGAACGACCGCCTGCGTAGCACCGTCCGCCTTCTGGCTCCAGTAGCTATAGCCGATCGTGAAATTCCGGGCCTCGAAAGTCGGAGCGACGTTCCATGCACGACCGCGCCGAATGCCGGAGTTGATGTCCGTCTCTACGGCGGTCGGGTTGAACGAGTAAGCCAGAACCGCCGAGAAGCCGCCCCAATTCGGGGTCGTGTAGTGCACCACGTTGGTGGTCCGCGTCGCTCCGGCAATGGCCTGACCGCCTGCCGTGAACGCGAGCAGCGAAATACTGTCGGCCTTGAGGTCATTCTTGACCGTCAGGTCGCTCTCCCGACCGAAGTAGTGGAGGTCCTGGCGACCAAAGAAGATCCGGCCCCACTGCTTGCTGCGCAGGCCGACGTGGTTGTTGCCGTTGGCTGCATCCGCGCCTGCATCCATCGTCACGCGAATGTCGACCTGGCCGATCGCCTGCAGGCCGCCGCCCAGATCTTCCACCATATTGAAGATGACTCGCGACGAGTCGTCCGCCAGCAATCCCTGGCTGCTCGGAGACTTGTTCGAATTACCAAGCTTGTACTGCTCCAGGCTCATCTTCAGAAAGCCG
>DASYPC010000261.1:0-11849 GCA_036007105.1 Burkholderiales bacterium
CTCGTAGGACTGCTTGCCGAAAGGCAGACCCTTGTGGACGCAGATCACTTTCACGCCGAGCGCGCGCGCCTTCTCGATGAAGCGGATGCCGACGTCGTCCGACAGGAAGTACCCTTTGCGCTCCGGGCCGAACTGCGTGTACGTCTTCCATGCGCAGATGCCCCAGCGCTCCTTGAGCTCGTCCATGCGCTCGATGTCGCCGGCCTGGTTCGGGTTGACCCGGCCGTGCACCAGCAGCCGGTGCGTTCCCTGCATGCGATCGACGATGCGGCGCACTGCATCAGCCGCCTGGATCGTGACCGGCTCGCTCTCGTGGCGCGAAGGAACGAACGAAAGCACCATCATGTCCGTGTCGGAGTCCATGAACACGTCTTTCACGAACTCTTCCGGCGCCAGGCAAGCGAGATGACTGCGCTCGCCCGGCTTCGCGGCCAGGGAACAGGACGCTTTCGGCGCCCACTTGAAGGCGTCCGCCGGCGCCGACTTCACCCAGGCTCCGGTTGGATCGACGAAGTGTCCCTGCACGTCGAAAATGAATTCGCCCTTGCCGCCGGTGCGCGCCTGCGCAAGGTGCGGATCGAACGCCGCCTCGCGCTCGAGATCGAAAAAGCCGCCGGTCTTTCCGGCCGCCGCGTTCGCAGCGTTGAACGCGAGCAGCGTGCTCGCTGCGCCGCATGCGGAAACGAGGAAATTGCGTCGCGTCAGGCCGAGGCGCTTTGCATTGGCGCTCGCCTGCTCGTGCGCGAGATGATTGGCGTGGCGGTTCGCGCGCGAAAGAGGGACCGGAACGAATTCACCGTTCGAGGTCGTGTCGAGCTTGATCGGGAGGCGGGTGCCTTCGGGGTCGATGTCGGGTGTCATGGAGGAAAGTATAGACCCGACGATCCGGTGATCCGCGTCATCCAGAGTTTCCTTCGGCGCGTTCAAGCGGCATGGGGGAGGAGGCAAAGAAGCGCGAGGCGGATGCAGCTCCGGGGCCGCTGATTTTTGCGATCCGAGGTCAGCGCGTCATGCTGGATGCTGATTTGGCGCGCCTGTATGGCGTGAGCACCAAGCGGTTCAACGAGGCGTTCAACCGCAATCGCCGTCGTTTCCCCGCCGATTTCGCGTTTCGAATTACCGCCAAGGAGTACTCAAACATGAGGTCGCAAATTGCGACCTCATGTCCGCAATCCATTGATTCCATAGGAGGAAGTTCAAGCACCCTTCATTCACACGGCGGTCGCCGCTATGTGCCGTGGGCATTCACAGAGCACGGCGCGCTCATGGCAGCAAACACCTTGCGCAGCGAGCGCGCTGTGGAAATGAGCATCTATGTGATTCGTGCTTTCGTTCGGCTGCGCGAGCGCGTTGCGGCCAACGCGTCGATCCTCAAACGCCTCGCCGAGATCGATGCCACGCTGCTTCAGCAGGATGCAGCCCTTCGCGACATTTACCGAAAGCTGCTGCCGCTTCTTCAACCGCCACCCGACCCACCGAGGAGGCGGATCGGTTTCCACACGGACGGCGTGTGACTGCCACGCAGCACGTAATCCAGCGCAGCCGCGCTGCGTGTTTTTCCTGCGCGGACGATCGCGTCGAATATTTGCGATGGCTGTGCGCCTGCAGCGAGGAGCATGAATGCGCGGTGCACGCGTACGCACTCATGGCGAACCATGTGCATTTTCTGGTGACGGCCGCAAACGGCAGCGGCGGTTCGGATCTTGCGCAGGCGCTCTGCGAGCGTTATCAGCAGTACGTCCGCGAACAGTACGAGGGCGAAGGTGTGGTGTGGGACAGAGACCGCGAAATCCGTCCGGTGCACGCGCGACGCTACCTCCTAGCCTGCATGCGCTATATCGAGCTGAATCCAGTGCGCGCTCATGTCGTCGACTTGCCCGCTGACTACCGCTGGTCGAGCTTTCGCGCGAATGCGCTGGGGCACGACGATCCGATCGTTACGCCGCACCCGCTCTATTACGCGCTCGGACGCTCGCCGGAGACTCGTCGCAGGGCCTACGCGAACTTCGTGCGCCGGGGATTTGCACGTCCTGACCGCGCTTCGCCATAAGTGGGACTTCCACTTGCCATGATGCTCTGGCACATTGGCGACATCGGGTGGGGGATCAAAATGAAGAATAAGGCAACCGCGTATGCGGCGTTGCTGTCTGCGTGCGCATTCGCGGGGCTCGCGGCGTCCGCGCCCCAGGTGGAAGTGTTCACCCCTCGCGGCGAAGCCAAGGGCGTGCGGCAGGTCGCGGTCCGCTTCTCCGAGCCGATGGTCGCGTTCGGCGACCTGCGGCTCGCCGATCCGTTCGTGCTGCGCTGCGAAGGCGAGGCGGCACGGCTGAAGGGCCGCGGGCGCTGGGCCGACACCCGCAACTGGGCCTACGACTTCGAATCCGACCTTCCGGCCGGCCAGCGCTGCACGTTCACGCTCAAGCCCGATCTGAAAGCCGTCTCCGGCGCGGCGCTGACCGGCGAGCGGGAATTCTCGTTCCACACCGGCGGGCCGGCGGTGATGGTCTCGCTTCCTGCGGAGGGCGACAGCGCGATCGACGACGAACAGTGGTTCCTGCTGGCGTTCGATGCGCCGGTCGATTCGGCGAGCCTCGAGCGCGGCGCGTGGTGCGAGGCAAAGGGCGTCAACGAGCGCATTCCGCTCAAGCTTCTCGGCGAAGCCGAAACCCGCAAGCTCGTCGAGGCGAACAAGGAAAGCGCGTTTCGCCTCTATCGCGCCTATCTGAAGGGGCGGCGCGCGATCCCGATCGCGCAGTTCAAGATCGAGGACAAGCGCTGGAAGGATCTGCCGGTCATCGGCGTGCGCTGCGCGCGCAAGCTTCCGCCCGGCGCCGAGATGGGGCTCGTGATCGGCGAGTCGGTCAGCACGCAAAGCGGAATCAAGCGCGGCACGCCCCAGCGCCTGGCGTACGCGGTACGCGAGCCGTTCCGGGTGAAGTTCTCCTGCGAGCGCGCGAACAAGGACGCGGCCTGCCTGCCGGTGACGCCGATGCGGCTCGAATTCAACGCGCCGGTGGCGCGCGACAAGGCAGGCGGCATCCGCCTCAAGACCGAGCGCGGCTGGTCGTCGATCGAGCCGGTGCTGGCGCCGAACGTGAAGACGGTAGAGAGCATCGAGTTCGCCGGACCGTTCCCGGAACAGACGCGCTACCAGGTCGACCTGCCGAGCGGGTTCAGCGATGACGCGGGTCGCGAGCCGGAGAACCGCGCTTCCTTTCCGCTCAGCGTGGGCACCGACGAATATCCGCCGCTCGTCAAGTTTCCCGGCCGGTTCGGCATCCTCGAGCTGAACGCCGAGCCGATCCTGCCCGTGACCGTGCGCGGCGTCGAAGCCAAGCTCGCCGGGCAGCGCGCCGAGCCGGGCGCAACGCCTGCGCCCGCGATCCCCGGGCGCAGCGCGCGCCTCTCGGACGACGAGAGCCGCATCATCGAGCGCTACCTCGCGTTCATCAACCGGCGCCACGAAGAAGGTGCCGCGAAGGCGCTCGGTCGCGACGCCCGCGAAGGCGAGGTCCCGGCCATCTCCGCGGACGATGCGGCCGTCGCATTCGAGCTGCCGCGTCCCGGCGGCGAAAAAGCCATGGAGGTCATCGGCATTCCGCTCAAGAAACCCGGCTTCTACCTGATCGAGCTCGCGAGCCCGAGGCTCGGAAAGGTGCTGCACGGCGAGGCGAAGCCGTACTACGTTTCCACCAGCGTGCTCGTCACGAACCTTGCCGTGCATCTCAAGCACGGGCGCGAGCGCTCGATCGTCTGGGTGACGACGCTCGATGGCGCAAAGCCCGTACCCGGCGCGCGTGTCACGGTGCGCGATTGCAGCGGGCGCGTGCACTTCACCGGCGAGACCGATGCGAAGGGCGTTGCCGACGCGGCGGACAAGCTGCCGCCCGCGCAGTCCATGCCTCGCTGCCGCGGCACGCGCGCGTTGTACGCATTCGCCCGCGCCGGCGAAGATGTCTCGTTCACCAGCACCGACTGGAACCAGGGCATCGCGCCGTGGAACTTCAACGTCAACGCCAATCCATGGAGGATCCGGCCGATCACGGTGAACACGGTGTTCGATCGCACGCTGTTTCGCAGCGGCGAAACGGTGGGGATGAAGCACATCGCGCGGGTGCCCGCGGGCAAGGGTTTCCGCATCCCGGCGGCCAACGAGCTGCCGCGCGCCGCCGAGATCCAGCATCTGGGCAGCGGCCAGAAATACAAGATCGATGCGAAGTTCGACGCGCAGGGCGTCGCCGACGGCACCTGGAAGATTCCGCGCGAAGCGAAGCTCGGCGAGTACCGCGTCAACTGGCTGGGCCGCAACGAAGTGAGTTCGAACGCGATGTTCCGCGTCGAGCAATTCCGTGTGCCGCTGATGCGCGCCGCGCTGGCGGCGCCGAAAGCCGCGCAGGTCCGCCCGGCGTCGACCAAGGTCGATGCGGCGGTCACCTATCTGGCAGGAGGACCGGCTGCCTACCTGCCGATCAAGATCCGCCACCGCATCGAGCCGCGTGGCGTTTCCTTTCCCGACTATCCCGACTTCCAGTTCGGCGGCGAGGCCGTCAAGGAAGGATTGCAGACCGGCGCGGCGTCCGACTACTGGTCGAGCTACGACCCGGACGACGACGAGGCGGGCGCGGAAGAGCCCGGCGAAACCGCCGGGCCGGTGACGACGCGCGCGCTCACGCTCGATGCCGCCGGCACCGCGGCGATCACCATCGACAAGCTGCCCGCGCTCGATCGACCGGCAAGCCTGCTCGTCGAGATGGAGTACGCAGACCCGAACGGAGAGCTGCTCGCATCGGCGACGCGCGTCGCGCTCCATCCTGCGGCGCTCTACCTCGGCCTGCGGCCCGAGGGCTGGGCGGCCAGCAAGGACAACGTGCGCGTGCAGCTGCTCGCAGTCGATACCGCCGGAAAGCCGCTCGCGGCGCGCGCGATCTCGGTCGAAGCGTACCTGCGCAACACCTACTCGCACCGGCGCAGGCTGATCGGCGGTTTCTACGCATACGACTCGGTCACCGAGACGAAGCGCATCGGCGCGGGCTGCTCGGGCACGACCGATGCCCGCGGCCTCGCGTTCTGCAATCTCAAGCCGGGCGCTTCCGGAGAGCTGATTCTCGTTGCGCGGGCAAAGGCCGAATCCGGCCGGGACGCGGTCGCGTCGACGAGCGTCTGGGTCGTCGGCGGCGACGATTGGTGGTTTGCGCCGGCGAACCACGATCGCATCGACCTTGTGCCGGAGAAAAAGCGCTACGAGCCGGGCGAGACCGCGAAATTCCAGCTGCGAATGCCGTTCCGCAAGGCGACGGTGCTGGTCACGGTCGAGCGCGAAGGCGTGATCGACCAGAAGGTGATCGAGCTCGACGGCGCTTCGCCGGTGATCGAGGTTCCGATCGCGGGAAACTACGGACCGAACGTGTTCGTCTCCGCGCTCGCGGTTCGAGGGCGTGTCGATCCCGAAGTGCCGGGCCCGTACGCGTGGCTCAAGCACTGGGTCTATCGCATCGGAAAATTCCTCGGCATCGTCGACGAAGTGCCGCGCGAGCGCGACACGCGCCCGACGGCGCTCGTCGACCTGGCGAAGCCCGCCTACAGGATCGGCATGGCCGAAATCAAGGTCGGGCGGCGCGACTACGAGCTGAAAGTGAAGGTGACGCCCGACAAGGACGTGCTGAAGGTGCGCGACCGCGTGCGCGTCGCGATCCAGGTCACCGACGCGGCGGGCAAGCCGGCACAGAACGCCGAGATCGCGCTTGCCGCGGTAGACGAGGGCCTGCTCGAGCTGAAGAACAATGAATCGTGGAACCTGCTCGAGCAGTTCATGGGACAGAGGCCGCAGGAGGTCGCGACCTCGACCGCGCAGGGGCAGGTGATCGGCAAGCGCCATTTCGGCCGCAAGGCGCTGCCGCCCGGCGGCGGCGGCGGAAAGTCCGGCGCGCGCGAGCTCTTCGATACGCTCTTGCTGTGGCAGGCGAGAGTCGCGCTCGACGCGGAAGGTCGCGCGAGCGTCGAAGTGCCGATGAACGACTCGCTGTCGTCGTTCCGGCTGGTCGCAGTCGCACATGCGGGCGACGCGCAATTCGGCAGCGGCGCGGCGAGCGTGCGCACCACGCAGGACCTGATGCTGTTCTCGGGCCTTCCTCCGCTGGTGCGCGAAGGCGACGAGTTCACGGCCATGTTCACGCTGCGCAACACGACCGACAAGGCGCTGCCGGTCGAGCTCGTCTGGCAGATGCAGGACCAGACCGGCAAGGAATCGACCACGCTCGCAGCCGCCGAAGCGAAGGTGCTGAGCGTTCCGATCCAGGTGCCGATCGGCGTTGCGCGGCTGAACTGGGAGATTGCCGCAACCGCCGGGGCAACGACCGACCGCTTGCGCACCACGCAGAGAGTGGTCGCGGTGCACCCGGTGCGCGTGTACCAGGCGACGCTCGCGCAGCTCGACAAGCCACTCGAATTTCCCATCGAACGCCCCTCCGACGCAGTGCCGGGGCGCGGCGGCGTGCGCGTCGAGGTGATGAAATCGATCGCGGGGGAGCTCACGCCGGTGTACGAGTATTTCGAGCGCTATCCCTATACCTGTCTGGAGCAGCGCGTCTCGAAGGCGATCGGGCTCGGCAGCGAAGCGCTGTGGAAATCGGTCGCCGCGTCGCTGCCGAATTATCTCGACCGCGACGGCCTGGCGAAATATTTTCCGTCCGACTCGCTCTCCGGCAGCGACGCGCTGACGGCGTACGTGGTGCAGATCGCCGACGCGGCCCGCTACAAGTGGCCCGAGGACGAGCTCACGCGGATGCTCGGCGGCCTGGAAGCATTCGCTACCGGCAAGATCACGCGCGGCAGCGCGCTGCCGACGGCGGACCTGACGGTTCGCAAGCTCGCGGCGATCGAAGCGCTCGCGCGGCACGGGCGCGCGCGGCCCGAGATGCTCGACTCGATCACGATCGACCCGCCGCTGTGGCCGACGTCCGCGCTGATCGACTGGATCGGCATCCTGCAGCGCCTGCAGAATGCCCCGCAGCGCGACCAGCGTGTCAAGGACGCGATGAGCCAGCTGCGCGCCCGGCTCAACTTCCAGGGCACCGTGATGAGCTTTTCCACCGAGCGCAACGATGCGCTGTGGTGGCTGATGGTGTCTGCGGATGCGAATGCGAACCGCGCGCTGCTCGCTGTCCTCGCGGATGCCGAATGGCGCGAGGACGTCGGCCGCCTCGTGCGCGGCATGCTGTCGCGGCAGAAAAGGGGAATCTGGGGCACCACAGTTGCGAATGCGTGGGGCGTGGTCGCGATGGGCCGATTCAGCCAGGCATTCGAGAAGATTCCGGTATCGGGAAGCGTGGAGGTGCGGATCGGCGGCGCTGCGACGCCGATCCAGGTGCTGCCGAAGCGCCAGCAGCGCGATTTCGACTGGCCCGCGGGCCGCGAGACGCTCGCCATCTCCCACGCAGGGCGGGGCGCGCCGTGGACGATCGTGCAGTCGCGCGCGGCGATTCCGCTCAAGGCGCCGCTCTCGAGCGGTTACGCGATCCGGCGCAGCGTTGCGCCGGTCGAGCAGAAGGACAAGGCCGGCTTTTCGCGCGGCGACGTCTATCGCGTGACGCTCGAGATCGACGCGCAGACCGACATGACCTGGGTCGTCATCGACGATCCGATCCCTGCCGGCGCAGCGATCCTGGGCTCTGGCCTCGGCCGCGACGCGGGTTCGCTCACCGCCGGAGAAAAGCGCGCGGGCTGGGCATGGCCCGCGTTCGTCGAGCGCACCGAGGAAGCCTACCGCGCCTACTACGAGTTCGTGCCGAAGGGTCGCTTCACGATCGAGTACACGGTACGGCTGAACAACCCGGGCCGATTCGACCTCCCGGCCACCCGGGTGGAAGCGCTCTATGCGCCGGAAGTGTTCGGCGAGAGCCCGAACGCCGCCGTGCAGGTGAAACCGTGATCCGGGTTTCGGTCATTTGCACCCTCGTTCTGGCGGCGCTCGCCGCGGGGTTCGCAGCGTTCCTGCACACGGCGCCGTTCGAAGTCGTTTCCTACGCCGCAGCGCGCGCCGAGTGGCGCTCCTCCGACGCGTGGCTGCTCGATCGAAACGGCGAGCCGCTGTCGCGCGTGCGCATCGACCGGACGCGCCGGCGCGGCGACTGGGTGGAGCTCTCGCAGGTCTCGCCGGCGCTGATCGAGGCGGTGCTCGCCGCGGAAGATCGCCGTTTTCGCACTCACGGCGGCGTCGATTGGCTGGGTCTCGCGGGTGCATTCCGCGAGACGAGCGCGGGCGGGCGCAGGGGCGGCAGCACGATCACCATGCAGCTGGCGGCATCGCTGCATCCGGACCTCGAGCGCTCGGGCCGGCGCGACGCGACGCAGAAGTGGCGCCAGATGCGGCAGGCCATCGCGATGGAGCGGCGCTGGTCGAAGGACGAGCTGCTCGAGGCGTGGCTCAATCTCACCGGATTCCGCGGGGAGCTGGAAGGAATCGATGCGGCGGCGCGCTCGCTGTTCGGCAAGCGCGCGAGCGGGCTCGAGCGCGCCGAAAGCGCGCTGCTCGCAGCGCTGGTGCGCTCGCCGAACGCCTCCGCATCGCGGGTCGCGCAACGCGCGTGCGTGCTGCTGCAAAGGGAGGAGGGCGCCTGCGCGGCGGCGCAATCGCTTGCCGCGGGCGGGCTGCTGCCGCGCGGCCGCTGGCAGGTGCTCGATGGCGATGCGCCGCACCTGGCGCGCAAGGTCTTGTCTGCACCCGGCGAGCAGGTCCGTTCCACGCTCGACGCGCGCGTGCAACGCTTTGCCGCTGCGACGCTTGACCAGCACCTGCGCGAGCTCGAGGAGCGCAACGTCGAGGATGGGGCCGTCGTGGTGCTCGACAACGCGAGCGGCGAAGTGCTGGCGTGGGTCGGCTCGGCCGGGTCGCGCTCGAGCGCGGCCGAAGTCGACGGCGTGACGGCGCGCCGGCAGCCGGGTTCGGCGCTCAAACCCTTTCTGTATGCGCTCGCGCTGGAGCGGCGGCTGCTGACCGCCGCCTCGATCCTCGACGATTCTTCGCTCGCGGTCACGACCTCCGCAGGGCTCTACGTGCCGCAGAACTACGACCACAGTTTTCGCGGCAAAGTGTCGTTGCGCTCCGCGCTGGGAGCATCGCTCAACGTGCCTGCGGTGCGCACGCTCGCGCTGATCGGGTACGAGCCGTTCTACGAGAAGCTGCGCTCGCTCGGGTTCGAGTCGCTGACGCGCAGCGCCGACCACTATGGCTACTCGCTTGCGCTCGGCGGCGCCGAGGTGACGCTGATTGCGCTTGCCAATGCGTACCGCACGCTGGCGAACGAGGGCCGGTTCTCGCGAGTGACGGTAAAGGCAGAAGAAAATGGGGTACGTCCCCATTTTTCTCAGGTCATCGATCCGCGCGCCGCCTACGTAATCGGCGACATCCTCGCGGATACCGCGGCACGCGCCTCGACGTTCGGGCTCGCCAACGCGCTTGCGACGCGCTACCGCGCGAGCGTGAAGACCGGCACGAGCACCGGCATGCGCGACAACTGGGCCGTGGGCTATTCGCAGCGCTATACGGTC
The DNA here is from genome assembly GCA_036007105.1 of Burkholderiales bacterium. GTDB lineage: Bacteria > Pseudomonadota > Gammaproteobacteria > Burkholderiales > SG8-39 > 2-02-FULL-66-14. The sequence continues at coordinate 9,547 of DASYPC010000261.1, forward strand.
GGCGTGTGGGTCGGCAATTTTTCCGGCGAGCCGATGCATGACGTCTCGGGCGTTTCCGGCGCAGCCCCGGTGTGGCGCGAGATCATGGATTTCCTGCACGAAGGAGAAATCCCGCAGCCGCCGGCCACTCCCGCTGGGCTCGTGCGCCAGCCGGTCGAGTACGAGAGCGGCATCGAGCCGCCGCGCGAGGAATGGTTTCTCGCCGGCACCGAATCCTCGCAGATCATTGCCGTCGACACGGCGCCCGGCCGGCCGCGGATCGTATCGCCCGCGAACGGCGCCGTGCTCGCGCTCGACCCTGACATTCCTCCTGCGCGGCAACGCGTCGCAGTGACGGTCTCCGGCGCGCGCGCTGGAGCGCGGTTGCGGATCGGCTCGGCGAACCTGCCCGCGGACGCACCGCAACTCTGGAAGCCCGTTCCTGGGCGTCACGTGCTGCGCCTCGTCGACGCAAAGGACGCCGAGCTCGACCGGGTCCAGATCACGGTTCGCGGCATCGCGCAAAATGGCCGCCGTGCAAAAATAGGGACGTACCCCATTTTCTGATGACTTCCGCCGAACCGAAATCCGCAGGTCCGCTGCAGGGGATTCGCGTGCTCGACTTTACCGCGATGATCGCGGGCCCCTATTGCACGCGCCTGCTCGCGGACTCCGGAGCCCACGTGATCAAGGTCGAGCCGCCGGAAGGCGACTACATGCGCGGGCGCGAGCCGCTACGCGACGGATTCAGCGCGTACTACTGCATCCTCAATTGCGGCAAGCAGAGCCTTTGCCTCGACCTGAAGAAACCCGAGGCGCGCGAGCTCGTGTACGAGCTCGTCCGGCAATGCGACGTGCTGGTCGAGAACTTCCGTCCGGGCGTGATGCAGCGCTTCGGCTTCGATGCCGCGACGCTGGAAGCGAAGAATCCAAGGCTGGTGTATTGCTCGATCTCGGGCTACGGGCAAAGTGGCGCCGCGAGCGAGCGGCCTGCATATGCGCCGATCGTGCATGCCGCGAGCGGCTACGAGCTCGCGAATCTGCGCTACCAGGACAACCCGGAGCAGCCGCTGAAGAGCGCGATGTTCACCGCGGACTATCTGACCGGGGTGCATGCGTTCGGCGCAGTCTGCGCCGCGCTCTTGCGGCGCACGCGCACCGGTCAGGGCGAGCGCATCGATTGCGCGCTGATGGACTCGATGCTCGGCATGCTCGCCTACGAGTGCGCCGCAGCGCAGTTTCCGGTGCGCAGGCCGCGGCCGATCTTTCGTCCGACTCGCGCGCTCGACGGCTTCCTGATCGTCGCGCCGATCAGCCCGGCGAACTTCGCCGACCTGGCGCAGGCGATCGACCATCCGGAGTGGCTGAGCGACCGGCGCTTCGTCTCGTCGGAAGCCCGCGCGGAGAACTGGGAGGCGCTGATGACCGAGATCGATCGGTGGGCGGCGGACAAGACCGCGGCGCAGTGCGAGGCGATCCTGAGCAAGGGCGGCGTGCCTTGCTCGCGCTACCACACGGTCGGCGAGGCGATGGCGCTGCCCTACGCCGCCGAGCGCGGCCTGCTCTCCACCACGCGGGACGGCGCGGGAGAGGTGAAGGTGCCGAATGCCCCGTTCCACATGCGCGAATCGGATGTCCGCGCGCGCGAGTTCGTCGCTGCGCTCGGCGAGCACAACGCCCACGTGCTGCGCGAGTGCCTCGGGTGGTCGCGAGATGCGATTGATGGGCTGGCGTCGCGCGGCGTGCTCTGCGGGACGCGGCCTTAAGCGGGGCGACGAACGCTGAGCTAGCGCCGCGTTTGCAGGCTGCCGAGGTCGAGGTCTCGTGCGTCGAACGGGGTTTCGGCCTTGAGCGCCGCGGCGGCGGCGATGGTGACCGGATTCACCTCGCTGTCGGCCGCGTGAAATGCCTCGGCCAGCTTGAAGCTCATCCGGGCGAGCGCCACCGGCTGCGGGCGCGTTTCTTCACCGCGGCGGGGATCGCCGTACGCGCGACTGACGAGTCCGACGTAGATCTGCACCGCGAGCTCGCGCATCGCATCATGGGGTTTGTTGAGTTCGCTCATCGCTGTCTCCGTCCACTGGGGGATTTGCGCATACTACGTTGGTTGCGCGACGGTGGGAGCATTTTGTCGGGTCTGCCGGCGTAGAATGCGGCCCTTCCTCCTACCGCGCCCGGAATTACCCATGCCCATCTCCATGTACCAGGCGAGCGCGCCGCGCTTCGCCAACACGCTGAAGAACCTGTCCGCGATCCTGGACAAGGCAAAAGCCCACGCCGAGGCGAGGAAAATCGATGAATTGGTGCTGACCTCTTCGCGCCTC
>DASYPC010000262.1:0-4934 GCA_036007105.1 Burkholderiales bacterium
GTTGAGAAAGATGCGCACGATCTCGCCGAAGCCCAAGGTCACGATGGCGAGGTAGTCGCCGCGCAGCTTGAGGGTGGGCGCACCGAGCAGGATGCCGAAAAACGCCGCGACCGCGGCGCCGATCGGCAGCACGATCCAGAACGGCAGGTGCAGCCCGAAATGCGGACCGGCGAGCAGCGCGTAGATATATGCGCCGACCGCGTAGAACGCGATGTAACCGAGATCGAGCAGGCCGGCAAAGCCCACCACGATGTTCAGGCCGAGCGCGAGCAGCACGTAGAGGATCGCGAAGTTCGTGATCCGCACCCAGGCTGCGCCGATCTGCAGATGAAGGACGAAGGGCAGGGCGAGGAGCACCAGCACAACGAGGCCGACGCCGCTCCACACGACCGCCGGACGCTGTCGCCAGCTCATCACGCCCGGTCTCCCACGCGCTCTCCAAGCAGGCCGGAGGGCCGGACCACGAGCACCAGGATCAGCACGACGAACGCGAACACGTCCTGGTAGTTGGAGCCGAACAGGATGAAGTGGCCATCGGCCTCGCAGCGCTCGGTGAGCCAGGCGGACAGGCCGGCCACGTGGCAGAGGTCGGTAAAGTCGCCGATGTAGCCCGCGCCCAGCGCTTCGACCACGCCGAGCAGCAGCCCGCCCACCATCGCGCCGGGAATGTTGCCGATCCCTCCAAGGACGGCGGCAGCGAACGCCTTCAACCCGAGGATGGACCCCATGGTGTATTGGGCTACGCCGTAGTAAGTGCCCACCATCACCCCCGCGACCGCCCCGAGTGCCGCACCGACGATGAACGTGAAAGCGATGACCCGATTGATATCGACGCCCATCAAGCCCGCCACTTGGGGGTTTTGCGCCGTCGCGCGCATCGCGGTCCCCAGCCGCGTGCGATAAACGAGCGCGGCGAGCCCAGCCATCATCAGGACGCAGATGCCGACGATCGCGAGCTGCACCTGCGTGACCGTGGCTCCGAGCACCGTGTAGGTCTGGATCGGGATGATCTGCGGAAAGGCGAGCACATTGCGGCTCCAGACGAGCATCGCGAGGTGCTGCAGGATGATCGAAACGCCGATCGCGGTGATGAGCGGGGCAAGGCGCGGCGCGCGCCGCAACGGGCGGTAGGCGAGCCGCTCCATGGCGTATCCCACCAGCATGCAGACCGGGATCGCGCAACCCATGCCGATCAGCACCACGACGACCGGAGGCAGGCCGGCGGCGGCGAGCAGGTTGATCACGGTGAAGGCGACCATCGCACCGATCATCACGACTTCGCCGTGCGCGAAGTTGATGAGCTGGATGATGCCGTACACCATCGTGTAGCCAAGGGCCACGATGGCGTACACCGCGCCGAGCGTCAGCCCGTTGAACAGCTGCTGGACGAAGATGTCCACGCCTGCCGCGTCCCTCCCAAGGGGAAGCCTAAATGAAAACGGCACCCCGAGGTGCCGTTTTGCTTTTTGCTGAACGAGGCTATTTCTTGGCTTCGTCCTTCTTGGCTTCGTCCTTCTTGGCCTCGTCCTTCATGGCTTCGTCTTTCTTCGGCTCGGCGGCGGGCGCGGGCGCCGCGGCCGGTGCTGGCGCCGAGGCTTTCATGAACTCCGCATAATCGATCGTCTTGCCGCCCTTGATGATCGCGATCGGCGCGAGTTTGCCGTCCTTCATGCTGAAGATCGTCATCTCGGCGTCCTTGCGATCGCCTTTCTCGTCGAACGCGATCTTGCCGGTGGTGCCCGGGAACTCGATCTTCGCGAGCTCCGGCAGGTATTTTGCCGGCTCGGCGGAGTTGGCCTTCTTCATTGCCTCGATCAGCAGATTCGCCGCGTCATAGGTGAAGGGCGCATAAAGGATCGGATCGGCGTTGAAACGCTTCTTGTAGGCGTCGAGGAATTTCTTGTCCGCGGCCTGCGGAGGCAGTCCGGCCTGCGAGCAGAGCAACCCGTCGGCCGCCGCGCCCGCGAGCTTGGTCATGTCGTCGGTGCACGCGCCGTCGCCGAAGGAGAACACCGCCTTGACGCCGAGCTCGCGGCCCTGCTTGAGGAGCGGTCCACCGGTGGCATCCATGCCGCCGTAGAACACGGCGTCCGGGTTCTTGCCTTTTACCTTGGTGAGAATCGCCTTCCAGTCGGTCGTCTTGTCGGTGCCCTTCTCGCGCGGCAGCACCTTGATGTTGGCCGCTTTCAGCGTCTTCTCGACCTCGTTCGCGATGCCCTCGCCGTAAGCCGTCGCGTCGTCGATCACGGCGACGAGCTTGGGCTTCTTGCTGTCAGCAAGATAGCTCGCGATCGCCGGGCCCTGCTGGTCATCGCGGCCGACTACGCGGAACTGCGTCTTGAAGCCTTGCTCGGTCAGCTTGGGATTCGTCGCGGATCCGGAGATCACCGGGATGCCGGCCTGGCTATAGATCGGCGAAGCCGGAATCGAAGTCCCCGAGTTGAGGTGCCCGACCACGCCGTTCACTTTTGCGTCGACGAGCTTCTGTGCGACGGTCGTGCCGACCTTCGGATCGGCTTGATCGTCTTCGGCGACGAACGTGAACTTCACCTCCTTGCCATCGATCTTGATCTTCGCTGCGTTCGCCTCCTCGACCGCAAGGCGCGCGCCATTCTCATTGTCCTTCCCTAGGTGTGCGATGGCGCCCGTGAGTGGCCCGACATGGCCGATCTTGACCTCCATTGAGGGCGGCGGCGGGGGCGCCGCGGGCACTACGACGACCTCTTTCGTAGTCTGCTTCTTTTCCTCGCTGCAGCCGGAAATGCCTGCGACGACGGCGGCAGCAATCAGCGTCAATGCGAACTTCGCGCGTTCCATACTTCCTCCACGATGAGATGTCCGGACGATCGGCCGGAAAAAGGGGCGCGCTATGATACCTAATCCCGCGCCCGGCAGGCCCGCTTGAGCGCCTCCAGATCGTTGCTCGGCTCCAGGCAGACCGGCCCACGGCATAGCCAACCGGTAACGGGGCCGGGACGGGGAGGCTTGTCGAGGATCGCGGGGAGGCCCGCTACGCCGTCCGGAATCGCGACCACAACGGTGCCGGGCAGAAACTCACGCGCGAGCTGCCTCGACCAGTCGGCCAGCGCGCCCGGGACGCCGCGCAGCACGAGGATCGAGACCGGCGAAAGGATCTCGTCGAGCGCCTGCGCGAGCGTCCCGCAGCCCCCGGGATGGCTACGCATCAAGGGAAAGAACGCCTCCACGGTGCGCAATGATGCCTGCGCGTAGCGCTCTTCGCCGGTCAGCGCTGCAAGCCTGCCGAGGGCGAACGCGGCCACGCCGTTGCCGGAGGGCAGCGCACTGTCATTGCTCGGCTTGGGCCGGTACAGCAGCGTTTCGTGGTCCTTCGCAGTGAAAAAGAACCCGCCCGCCTCGGTGTCCTCGAACTGTTCCAGCAGCACGTCGGCAAGCGCGCGCGCGAAGGCCAGGTCGGCTTGCTCGTACTCGCACTCCAGGAGCTCGAGCAGCGCCGCAGCCAGCATTGCGTAATCGTCCAGGTAGGCCGCCAGGTGCGCGCGGCCGTCCTTGTAGGTCGCGAGCAGCCGGCCGTCGCGCCACAGGTGCGCCCGGATGTGAGCGAGAGCGCGTCGTGCAGAAGCGATCCAGTCGGGACGGCCAAACGCGCGTCCTGCGCGCGCCATGCCGAGGATCGCAAGCGCATTCCATGAGACGAGAGTCTTCTCGTCGCGCCCGGGACGCACGCGCCGCTCTCGCGCCGCGAAGAGCTTGGCACGCGCGGAAGCGAGCAGTGCGCCCGCTTTACCCGCTTCGACGCCGGCGACGTTCGCCGCGTCCTCGAGCGTGCGCGTGACATGCAGGTGCCAGTGCTTGCCCCCGAAATTGGCGGCGCGGTCGAGCCCCCAGTATGGCGCGGCGATGCGCCACTCGGCTGCGTCGAGGACGCCTTCGGCTTCCTCGCGCGACCAGACGTAGAACTTGCCCTCTTCGTGCTCGGTGTCCGCATCGAGCGACGAGTAGTACCCGCCCTCGGCGGATTGCATCTCGCGTATCAGCCATCCCGCCGTCTCGTCCACGCAACGCGCGTAGAGCGTGTTGCCGGTCGCGAGCCACCCATCGACGAGCACCGCGAGCAATTGCCCGTTGTCGTAAAGCATCTTTTCGAAGTGCGGAATCGTCCAGTACGCATCCACGCTGTAGCGGCAAAAGCCGCCGCCGAGCTGGTCGTAGATCCCGCCTTCGCACATGCCGGTGAGCGTTCGCTCCGCCATTTCGAGTGCCTGCCGGTCTCCGCGCAGCGCAAAGGCGCGCAGGCAAAGTCCGACATCGGTCGGGTGAGGAAATTTCGGCGCCTGGCCAAACCCGCCATAGCGGGCGTCGAAACGCTGGCGCAGCGCTTCCAGCGCGCTCCGGATCGGAGCGTCGTCGAGCGTTTGCGGCTGCGCGCCGGCAGCCGGATCGACGCGCGAAAACGCGCTACGCACCTGCTCGTTCTGCTCGCGGATCTCGGCGCGCTTTTCGCGCCAGATCTGCGCTACCCTCGGGAGCAATTCGGCAAACCCCGGAAGTCCGTAGCGCGGCTGCTTGGGGAAGTAGGTGCCGCCGAAAAAAGGCGTGCCGTCCGGGGACAGGAACATGGTCAGCGGCCAGCCGCCCGCGCCGCGCGCCATCAGCTGATGCGCGGTCTGGTAGATCTGGTCGAGGTCGGGACGCTCCTCGCGGTCCACCTTCACGTTGATGAAGTCGCGATTCATCAGCGCCGCGACCTCGGGGTCTTCGAAGCTTTCGCGCGCCATGACGTGACACCAGTGGCACGCCGAATAGCCGACCGAGAGCAGGATCGGCTTATCCTCGGCGCGCGCCCGACCGAGCGCTTCCGGTCCCCAGGCATACCAGTCGACCGGGTTCTCGGCGTGCTGCTGCAGGTACGGCGATGTCTCGCTCGCCAGCCGGTTCGCCATGTGACCTATTAT
>DASYPC010000263.1:0-1670 GCA_036007105.1 Burkholderiales bacterium
ACTTCGCGCCTGCTGAATAGGCCCGGCTCCTTTCGCGTCACGCTGATTGCGCCAATGGCTGCACCGCCACGCAGCATAGGCACGACCACCATGCTCCGATACCCACGTTGCCTTGCGATCTCCCTCGTCTGCACCCGAGCGGTCGTCTCGGTGTCGCGGATCATGTAAGTCTTCCGGCTGTGAACCACCCGCGCGTGGGAGCTCTCTTTGGTGATCGGTCGGGGATAAGTCTTGCGCAGAGCCGCGTCGCCCGCCTTGCTGGTCGACGTTATCGCCGCCAGATGAAGCTTGTCATCGATGACCCTAGAAACCATCGCCGAATGGCCACGCAGGAGGCGCATTGCTCGCTGAACGATCGCATCGAACACCGGCTGCGGGTCAGCCGGCGAGCGGCTGATGACCTTGAGGATTTCGGCTGCGGCGGCTTGCTGCTCGAGCGCTTCGGCGCGCGACTTCGTCAGCGCTGCGCTCTTCGCCTTCTCACGGTCGAGCGCCTTCCGCAGTCGTGTGACCTCAGTCGGACCTAGGGACTTGGTGGCTCTTGCCATTGCGGGCTAGCAGTGCAGCGACCTTGGAGGGTAGGCGAACGAAGGAAGCCGGGCAAGCGCGGGCGCGTGAGAAATGGGGTACGTCCCTATTTTTCTGAAAACTGGGGTACGTCCCTATTTTTCTTCCAGGCGTCGAGCGCCGCACCGAGGATTCCCTTCGGCAGGTAGATGATGAAGAGCACCAGGAGCAGCCCGTAGATCGCCAGATCGAGCGCCGGGAACTGCTTGAAGTGCTCGCCGAGCGCGAGCCGCAAGCCCTCCGCCAGCAGGAGCGTGAACACGGCGCCGACCGTCGGCCCGAGCATCACGTACATGCCTCCGGCGATCACGCCGAACACCATCTGCAGCGAGATGCCGATGCCCGAGACGGTCTCGGGGTTGATGTAGAGCTGGTACTGCGCGTAGAGAACGCCGCCGATCGAGGTCATGACCGCGGAGACGACCGTCACGAAGAGCTTGGTCTTCGTGACGTTGATGCCGACCGAGGCCGCGGCGTCTTCTTCCTGGCTGATCGCTTCGAGCGCAAGGCGCGTCATGCTGCGGTCGATGCGCGCCCACACCCACAGCCCTCCCAGCCAGACGGCGAGGACGATGTAGAACCAGACGACCTTCTCCGAGAACTGCAGCGCGCCGAGCGACCAGGTGTTGCCCTGTGCGAGCGCGGTATTCGGCGTCGCCCCGAGCGACCCGCCGGTCTGGTCGCGCAGCGCGACGATCACGAGCCGAGTGACTTCGGAGAGCGCGAGCGTGACGAGCGCGAAATAGTGGCCGACGATCTTGAAGCGGAAGCACGGAAAGCCGATCGCCAGCGCGACGAGCGCGCTCACCGCGATCCCCGCGACCGCACCGAGCCACGGCGAAACGCCCCAGTGATTCCACAGCATGACCGCCGCATACGCGCCGATGCCGAGGAACGCGCCGTGGCCAAAGCTCACCAGGCCGAGCCGCCCCATGATCGACCAGCTCGTGTACACGTAACCCCACAGCAGGCAGCTGATCACGAGGTGCAGCGGATAGTTGCCGATTCCCGAAAGCGGAACGAGCGCGAGGATCGCGAGGCCGATCCACGACAGGCGCGCCACGCTACTTCCCTCCCAGGATGCCCTGCGGGCGCCAGAACAT
>DASYPC010000264.1:0-3481 GCA_036007105.1 Burkholderiales bacterium
CGGCGTCGTAGTACATCGCCTCCTGCTCGCCGGCTTCCTTGAGGCGCGCCTGATCGCGGAACCGCTGCGCCTGGTCCTCGGGATCATTGAGCTCGGAGAAGCCGTTGGCGATCTCCTTTGCATCGATGAAAAGCTCGAAGCGATCGGCGATGTCCGGGTCGCGGTCGTTGCGGCGCGAAAGCGGCGAGACTTCGGCCGGAAACTCGAGCACGAACGTCGGATCGACGAGGTGGCGCTCGGCGAGCGCCTCGAACAGCATCAATTGCAGCGATCCCCAGCCCTGGTGCGACTTGTGCTCGACGCCGAGCGCATCTAGCTTGCGCGAGAGAAACGCCCGGTCGCGCAGGTCGGCGCTGCGGCAGTCGGCGTCGCCATGGCGCCGGATCGCTTCCGGGATCGGCACGCGTGCGAACGGCTTGCCGAAGTCCAGCGCTTTGCCCTGATACGTGACCGTCGTCGCCCCGAGCGCGGCCTGCGCGGCGAGGCGCACGAGCTTCTCGGTGTGCCCGATCATGTACTCGCAATCCTCGTACGCGCAGTACCACTCCATCATCGTGAACTCGGGGTTGTGGCGCGTCGAGATTCCCTCGTTGCGGAAATTGCGGTTGATCTCGTAGACGCGCTCGACGCCGCCGACGACGAGGCGCTTCAGGAACAGCTCCGGCGCGACGCGCAGGTACATATCCATGCCCAACGCGTGGTGGTGCGTCTTGAACGGCCGCGCCACCGCGCCGCCGGGGATCGACTGCATCATCGGCGTCTCGACCTCGAGGTAGCCGTCGGCGTTCATCGCCTCGCGCAGCGCGTGGATCACTTTCGAGCGCATCGCGAACGTGCGGCGCGACTCCGGCGTGACGATCAGGTCGACGTAGCGCTGGCGGTAGCGCATCTCCTGGTCGGCGAGGCCGTGGAACTTCTCCGGCAGCGGGCGCAGCGCTTTGACGAGCAGCCGCAGCCCGGTTGCGTTAACCGTCAGCTCGCCCTTGTTCGTCTTGAAGAGCGTGCCTTCGACGCCGACGATGTCGCCGAGATCCCAGTGCTTGAATTGCTCGTGCGCGTCGGCGCCGGCGACGTCGTTCGACACGTAGACCTGCAGGCGCCCGCTGCCGTCCTGCAGCGTCGCGAAGCTCGCCTTGCCCATGACGCGCTTGAGCATCATGCGGCCGGCGATGGACGCAGTTAAGGCGGTTTTTTCCAGCTCTTCCTTGGTCTTGCCCCCATGCGATTGGTGTAGATCGGAGGCGAAGTCTCGCCTGCGGAAGTCGTTCGGGAACGCAACGCCCTTCGCGCGCAGCGCTTTCAGCTTCTCGCGCCGCTCCTCGATCAGCTTGTTCTCTTCTTCCATCGTCAACGCACCTTCTCGCGCGCGAGATCGATGATCATCCGCGCGGCGAGATACAGGCGCGGCTCGATGCTGGAAATGAGCACATATTCGTCGTCCGTGCTGTGCGCACCGAAGCCGCGCAGCCCGAACCGCTCGACGACCGCGTTCTGCGTCTTCAGCGCGGCGAACGCCGCGTCGGTGCCTCCGCCTTCCGCGACCGCGTCGACCACAAGGTTCATGCCGATCTCCTTGTAGATCTGCTGCGCATGCTTCGCGAGGGCGGCGGACGCGGGCGAGGCCTCGAGCGGCGGGCGGCGCCGCTCGAACACGAGGCTCACTTTCGCTTCCGGCAAGAGCTGCTTCTTGATCCGCTCCCGGACCGCGGCCTCGATGCGATCGTAGTCCGCGACGCGCAGCACCCGCACATCGGCGACGGCTTCGGCGGCCGGCGGAATGACGTTGCGGTTCATGCCGGCCCGCGCGACCGTCCAGTTCATCTTCACGCCGGTGGCCGGATCGGAGAGGTCACGCGTCTGCAGGATCTGGTGGCTGAGCTCGTACAGCGCATTGATGCCGAGATGCGGTGCGCCTCCGGCGTGCGACGCCTTTCCCTGGACCCTCAGCGCGACCGACGCGATGCCCGCGGTCGCGAGCGCAAGCTTGTCGGAATCCACCCGCGATGCTTCGAACGAGAGCGTCGCGTCGTGCTCGCCCCCGAGGCGCGTAAGCAGCGCGCGCGAGCCAGGCGAGCTGATTTCCTCGTCGCCGTTGATCAGCACGCTGAGCGTGCCGTAGTCCTTGAAGCCGAGCGCCTGCAGCATCGCGACCGTATGCAGGATCAGCGCGACGCCCTGCTTGTCGTCCGAGATGCCCAATCCGTAGGCACGCTCGCCGTCGACGCGAAACGGCTGCTTCTCCAGCATGCCGCGCGGATAGACCGTATCCATGTGCGCGATCAGCAGGATCTTCTTGCTGCCCGTGCCCTTGAACGAGGCGCGAACCATCCTGCCGATCCGCTCGGGGGTGTCCTCCATCTTGTAGACGTCCACGGGCTCTGCGAGCGTCACGTCGCCACCAAGCGTCTTCAGGCGTTCGGCGATCAGATTCGCGATGCGTTCGAGCCCTTCGACGTTGCGGCTGTCCGATTCGATCGAGACCAGCTGCTTCAGCGTGTCGAGCAGCGGGGCCTTGTGGGCGCGCGCCTGCGCGCGTACGGGTTCATCGGCCTGGCCGAACGCACAGATGGCGAACGCGATCAGGACTGCTGCAAGAACGGTACGCATGACTACACTCCCTGCTTCAGGCTTGCGTTGATGAAATCGTCCAGGTCGCCGTCGAGCACCGTCTGCGTGGCGCCTTTCTCCACACCGGTCCGCAGGTCCTTGATGCGCGACTGGTCGAGCACGTAGCTGCGGATCTGGTGTCCCCATTCGACGTCGGTCTTGCCGGCTTCGAGCTTGGAGTGCTCGGCGGTGCGCTTGCGCAGCTCGAGCTCGTAGAGGCGCGATTTCAGCATCGCCATGCACTCGGCGCGGTTGCGGTGCTGCGAGCGGTCGTTCTGGCTCTGCACCACGATCCCGCTCGGAAGATGCGTGATGCGCACCGCCGACTCGGTCTTGTTGACGTGCTGGCCGCCGGCACCCGAAGCGCGGTAGACGTCGACGCGCAGATCCGCGGGGTTGATCGCAATCTCGATCGACTCGTCGACCTCCGGATAGACGAACACCGCCGCGAACGAGGTGTGCCGCCGCGCATTCGAGTCGAACGGCGACTTGCGCACCAGCCGGTGGACTCCGCTTTCGGTGCGCAGGTGCCCGTAGGCGTAGTCGCCGGAGACCTTGATCGTCGCGCTCTTGATGCCGGCCACCTCGCCTTCGGTCTGCTCCAGCACCTCGGCGGAGAATTTCTTCTTGTCGCAGTACTTGAGGTACATGCGCTCGAGCATCGCGGCCCAGTCCTGGGCCTCGGTACCGCCCGCGCCGGCCTGGATGGCGAGGAAGCAATTGTTCGGGTCGAGCGGGTTGGAAAACATGCGGCGGAATTCGAGCGCCGCGACATCGCGCTCCAGTTCCTCGACGTCCTTGCCGATCTGCTGCAGCGAGGCGTCGTCGTTGTCCGAGCGTGCCAGCTCGAAGAGCTCGCGCGCGTCGGACACGC
>DASYPC010000265.1:0-6509 GCA_036007105.1 Burkholderiales bacterium
GCAGTCGATGACGTTCGACCCGTACCCCGCGTAGCCGCTCGGATAAGCCTCTATCCGAGGCTGAAAAATTCGCGCCGGCTCTTCATCGCCAGGATGCGCTCGACGAGCAGGTTGAAGTCCGCATCGCGCGCGACGAAATTCAGGTTCTCGGAATTGACGATCAGCAGTGGAGCGGCCGCGTAGTGGTGGAAGAACCGCGCGTAGCTCTCGGCGAGCAGCGCCAGGTACTCCTCGCCGACGCCGCGCTCGTATCCGGCGGCGCGCCGCCGCACCCGCTCGATCAGCGTCGCGGGCCGGGCCTGCAGGTAGATGACGAGCTCCGGCTCGGGCGAACGCGGTCGGACCGCGTCGTAGATTTTCTGGTACAGCACGAGCTCGTCTGCGGAAAGCGTCGCGCGCGCGAACAGCGGATCCTTGTCGATCAGGAAATCGGCAATCACGGGGCGGCCGAACAGGTCGGCCTGCACGAGCGGCTCGAGCTGTCGCACTCGCTGGAAGAGGAAGAAGAGCTGTGTCGGCAGCGCATAGCGCGCCATGTCCTGGTAGAAACGCGCAAGAAACGGGTTCTCGCCGGGCTGCTCGAGCACTGCCTCGGCCTCGAGGCGCTCGGCCAGGCGGCGCGCGAGGCTCGTCTTGCCGGCGCCGATCGGTCCCTCGACCGCGATGTAGCGATAGCGTGCGGCCATCAGACCTCGACCCGTTCGACAGGCTGCCCCGCACATTCTTCGCGCAGCAGCTCGGCCGCCTTGCCTCGACCCGGGATCATTGCGCCGGCGTCCAGCTCGAGCAGCGGCACCAGCACGAACGCCCGTTCGTGCATCCGTGGATGCGGCAGCGTCAGGCCGGGGGTGTCCATGGTTTCGCTTCCATAGAGCAGCAAGTCCAGATCGATGGTACGCGGCGCGTTGCGGAACGACCGCACGCGCCCGAGGTCCCGCTCGATCTGCTGCAATTGCGCGAGCAACGCGTGCGCCGGGAGCGCGGTTTCGAGTTTCGCAACGCAGTTCAGGAAGGCGGGTTGGTCCTCGTAGCCGATCGGAGCGCTGCGATACAGGCTCGAGCGTGCGATCGCCCGCGTGTCGGAGATACGGCCGAGCGCGTCCCAGGCGGCGAGAAGCTGCGCACGCGGCTCACCGAGATTGGCACCCATGCCCACATACGCCTCTGTCATGCCTGAGCGGGGCTGGGGACTCCGGTCTTTTTCCCGCGACGCCGGCGACGGCGTTTTTTCGTGCCGGTTTCGGGCAGCAGCATGGCGCGCCGCGTCTCCGCGTCGCCGCCCTGGAACGCTCGCCACCACGCCTCCAGCTCCGCGGGCACTTCGCCGCTCGCTGCGCGCAGCGCGAGAAAATCGTAGCCCATCCGGAAGCGCGGCGCTTCCACGAGGCGCAGCGCGCGCTGCCCGGAACGATGCTCGAGCCGCGGCTGCATCGCCCACACTTCGCGCATCGTTGCCGTGAGCCTGCGGGTAATGGCGAGCTTCTCGCACTGGACGTCGAGGATTTCGTCCATCGCGAGCTCGAGCGCCGGCAGCGAAGGCTCGCCGCGGCGCTCGCGTGCCCGCCAGGCCGCGAGCACTTCGTGCCACAGCAGCGCGGCGAAGAGGAACGCGGGAGAGACGGACTTGCCCTCCTGCACGCGTGTATCGGTCTGCGCGAGCGCGAGCGTGACGAAGCGCTCCCCGAGCGGCTGGTCGAGGATCACGTCGAGCAACGGCAGCACGCCCTTGTGCAGCCCTTCGTCGCGCAATTGCCGCAGGCAGGCACTCGCGTGTCCGGAGAGGAGCAGCTTGAGCATTTCATCGAACAGGCGTGGCGGCGGGACCTGCTCGAGAAGTTCGGCGAGGCGGCGGATCGGCACGCGGGTCGCCGGATCGATGGATAGCCCCAGTTTCCCGGCCAGACGCACCGCGCGCAACATGCGCACCGGATCTTCGCGGTAGCGCGTCTCCGGATCGCCGATCATTCGCAGCACCCGTTTTTTCAAGTCCGCCAAGCCGCCGTGGTAGTCGATCAACTCCTCGCCCGCCGGGTCGTAGAAGAGCGCGTTGACGGTGAAATCGCGCCGGCGCGCATCTTCCTCCTGGTTGCCGAACACGTTGTCGCGCAGCAGCCGGCCGCCCTCGTCCAGCACGCCGGCCTGCTGACCGTCGGCCACCACAGGGTGCGCCGCGCGGTAGGTGGACACTTCGACCGTATCCTGGCCGATCATCACGTGCACCAGCCGAAAGCGCCGGCCGATCACGAACGCGCGACGAAAGAGCGGCTTAACCTGTTCCGGGCGCGCATCGGTCGCGACGTCGAAATCCTTGGGGGTGATCCCGAGCAGCAGGTCGCGCACCGCGCCGCCGACGATGCACGCCGCGAACTGGTGCCCGCTCAGCGTGTCGCAGACCCGCAGCGCCGCAGAGCTGATTCGCGCGCGTGTAAGCCCGTGCTCGCTGGCAGGAACGCGCAGCGGCCCTTTCTGCTGCAGGCCCAGCACGCGGCGGATGAAACGCTGGATCATGCGGGCGGGACTGCGACCTGCGGCCGCAGTGACATCACCCGCCAGCCGCGGCGCGCGGCCTCGGCTTCGAGCTGCGGGTCGGGGTCGACGACCACGGGTTCGGTGACGCGCTCGAGCAGCGGCAGGTCGTTGTGCGAATCGCTGTAGAACGTGCTCGAAGCGAAATTCCTCAGCGCGAGGCCGAGTCCGGCGAGCCAATCCGCGACGCGATGGATCTTGCCTTCGCGAAAGCACGGCGTTCCCGCGACGCGGCCGGTGAAGCGCCCGTTCACCGATTCAGGCTCGGTTGCGATCAGGTGGGCGATGCGGAATTCCGCTGCGATCGGACGGGTGACGAAGCTGTTGGTCGCGGTGACGATCGCGCACAGGTCTCCGGCGTCGCGGTGCCCGGCGACCAGCGCCCGCGCCGGCTCGCTGATCATCGGCAGGATGCGCGTGCGCATGAAATCGGCGTGCCAGCGGGCGAGATCGCCGGGTTCGTGGCGGGCGAGCGGCCGCAGCGCGAAGCCGAGAAATTCGTGGATGTCGAGCGTGCCGGCCACGTACTGCGCATAGTATTCGCGGTTCTGCGCCTCGTATTCGCCGCCGTCGAGCACGCCGTGGTCGACGAGAAACTGGCCCCACTCGTAGTCGCTGTCTCCGGCCAGCAGCGTGTTGTCCAAGTCGAAGAGCGCCAGGTTCATTCGTCCAGGGTCTTCAGCACTTCGCGCACGAGCGGCAGCGTGAGATACCGCTTCTGCTCGAGCGAAGCGCGGTCCAGTGCATCGAGAATCGCGCCGAGCGACTTCAGGTCGCGGCGCACCCGGGCGAGGAGATACGCGACGAGGTCGTCGGCGAGGCGCATGCCGCGCCGTTCGGCTTCCGCGGCCAGGTAGAGCGCCCGGTCCGCGTCGGTGAGCGGCTTCACGTGGTAGACGAGTCCCCACGCGAGGCGGCTTTTCAGGTCGTCGCGGAGCGCGAGCTGGGCCGGCGGCGCGCTGCCGGCGGCCAAAACGGCGCTGCCCGCTTCGCGCGCTTCATTGATCCGGCTGAACAGGCCAATCTGCTCCTTTTCGTCCAGCGAGTCGACGTCGTCCGCGACCGCAAGCCCGGGGCGAGCGCACGCCTGCAGCAGATGGCTGCGTCCGGATCCCGGCTCGCCCCACAGGTAGACGATGCTCTCCGCGAGCGCGCCGGCCTTCAGCTCGCGCAGCCGCGCGAGCAGTTCCGCATTCTGGCCGGGGACAAAATTGTCGAGCGACGGCTCCGGCGGCGGCGAGATTCCGAGCGCGAGCTGCCTCATCCCGCTTCGGCCATGTCGAGTAAAATCGATGAAGATTCCGAACTTTAGCATGTCGAAGACACTCTCCTACCGCGACGCGGGGGTCGACATCGACGCGGGCGATGCGCTCGTCGAGGCGATCAAGCCGTTCGCAAAGCGCACGCTGCGCCCCGAGGTGCTCGCCGGGATCGGCGGTTTCGGTGCGCTCTTCGAAGTATCGAAGAAATACCGCCAGCCGGTGCTCGTCGCGGGCACCGACGGCGTGGGGACCAAGCTCAAGCTCGCATTTGCGCTCGACCGGCACGACACGGTCGGGATCGATCTGGTTGCGATGAGCGTCAACGATATCCTGGTGCAGGGCGCCGAGCCGCTGTTCTTCCTCGACTACTTCGTCTGCGAGCGGCTCGACGTGCGAGTGGCGACGGAGGTGGTAAAGGGAATCGCGCGCGGCTGCGAGCTCGCGGGCTGCGCGCTCATCGGCGGCGAGACGGCCGAGCACCCCGACGCCTTTCCGAAAAACGAATACGACCTGGCTGGATTCGCGGTCGGCGTGGTGGAAAAGTCCAGGGTGATCGACGGCCGCTCGATCTCCCCCGGCGATACCCTCCTCGGGCTTGGCTCGAGCGGTGCACATTCGAACGGCTATTCGCTGATCCGCAAGATTCTCGAGCGCGAGAAACCGGACGCGGCGGTGCTGGATGCGCTCATGGAGCCGACGCGCATCTACGTGAAATCCGTCCTGAAGCTGTTCGAAGCCGTACCCGTGAAGGGACTTGCTCACATCACGGGGGGTGGGATCACCGGGAACGTCCCGCGCATGTTGCCCGAGGGCACGCGAGCGGTGATCCGCAAGGCCTCGTGGACTCGTCCGAAGATCTTCGACTGGCTGCAGCAGAAGGGGAACGTGGGCGAGGACGAGATGCACCGTGTGTTCAATTGCGGCATCGGCATGGTGATGGCGCTTGCGCCCGAGCATGTCGAGCGCGCGACGACAGGGCTGCGCGGCGCCGGCGAAGCGGTCTACGAGATCGGCGTCGTGGAAGCCGGCCCCGCGGGAGAACCGCAAGCGATCATCGCCTGACGTTTCGGGGCGCTTTTTCACCGCCTGCCCGCGCGACGCGGTGTAAAATTTTTTCGTGAACGCTCCGCGGTTCGTCCACCTCAGGCTGCACAGCGAATATTCGGTGACGGACGGGATCGTGCGCATCGACGCAGCCGTGGCGAGAGCGGCTGCCTATTCCATGCCTGCACTTGCGCTCACCGACAGCGCCAACGTGTTCGGCATGGTGAAGTTCTACAAGGCCGCGCGCGCCGCCGGAATCAAGCCGATCGTCGGGGCCGACTGCTGGATCCGCAATGAAGCGGACCGGGAGAAACCGGCGCGGCTGCTCCTGCTGTGCGCATCGGCCGCGGGGTATCGCAAGCTCTCCGAGCTGCTGTCGCGCGCGTGGCTGAAGAACCAATACCGCGGGCGCGCCGAGATCGCCAAGAGCTGGTTCGACGAGGCAGGGAGCGACGGATTGATCGCGCTCTCGGGAGCGGGCGCGGGCGAGGTCGGGCAGGCGCTCGCGTCCGGCAATGATGCCGTCGCTGCACGCCTCGCCGCAGATTGGGCGGAGCGCTTTCCGGGACGCTTCTACCTCGAGCTGCAGCGCGCCGGGTTCGCAAACAGCGAGCCGCTCGTCGCGCGCACGCTGGGTCTGGCGGGAAAGGCGCGATTGCCGGTCGTGGCGACGCACCCGGTGCAGTTTCTCGCCGCCGAGGACTTCCGCGCGCACGAGGCGAGGGTCTGCATCGCTGAAGGAAATGCGCTGGGCGACCGGCGCCGCCCGAGGCTGTTTACCCCGGAGCAGTATCTGAAGTCCCCTCAGGAGATGGCGCGGCTCTTCGCCGATGTGCCGCAGGCAATCGAGAATGCATCCGAGATCGCGCGCCGCTGCAACCTCGAGATCGATCTGGGCCGGAACCGGCTGCCGGAGTTTCCGACTCCGGCCGGCGTCACGGTCGACCAGCACCTCGCAGCCGAGGCGGGAAGAGGCCTGGAGGGGCGGCTCGAGCGGCTGTTTCGCGATCCCGCGGCGCGCGAGCGCGAAGCGCCGCGCTACCGCGAGCGTCTTGCGTTCGAGATCAAGACCATCGTGCAGATGGGCTTCGCGGGCTACTTCCTGATCGTCGCCGATTTCATCAACTGGGCGCGCGCGCACCGCGACGCGCAGTTCCCGAATGGAATCCCGGTGGGACCGGGCCGGGGCTCGGGCGCCGGATCGCTGGTCGCGTACAGCCTCGGCATCACCGACCTCGATCCGCTGCGCTACGACCTGCTCTTCGAGCGCTTCCTCAACCCGGAGCGCGTGTCGATGCCCGACTTCGACATCGATTTCTGCCAGGACAAGCGCGACCGGGTGATCCGCTATGTGCGCGACGAGTATGGCCACGACCGCGTCGCCGCGATCATCACCTTCGGCAAGCTGCAGGCGCGCGCCGTGTTGCGCGACGTCGGTCGCGTGCTCGGCATGCCCTACGGCCAGGTCGACCGCATCTGCAAGCTGGTGCCCAACAACCCGGCCAAGCCGGTGACCTTGGCGCAGGCGCTGGAGAGCGAGCAGCTTCTGAAGGAGCAATATTCGGCCGACGAGGAGATCAAGCGCCTGATCGATCTCGCGCTGCAGCTGGAGGGCCTCTACCGCAACGCCTCGACCCACGCTGCCGGCGTGGTGATCGGCGATCGGCCGCTCGACGA
>DASYPC010000266.1:0-8992 GCA_036007105.1 Burkholderiales bacterium
CGCCAGTTCGGCATGGTGTTCCAGCAGTTCAACCTCGTGAAGCGGCTCTCGGTGCTCACCAACGTGCTGACCGGCCGGCTCGGGTATCACGGGCTGTGGCGCAGCCTCGCATACCGCTTTCCCGAGGCCGACAAGCGGATCGCGATCGAATGCCTCGCGCGCGTCGCGATGGACCACAAGGCGTTCCAGCGCGCCGACACGCTCTCCGGCGGCGAGCAGCAGCGCGTCGCGATCGCGCGCGCGCTCGCGCAGCAGCCGACGGTGATCCTCGCCGACGAGCCGGTCGCGAGCCTCGACCCGAAGATCGCACGCCAGGTGCTCGGCTACTTGCGCGAGGCCGCGCGCGATCTCGGCATCACGGTGCTGTGCAACCTGCACCAGGTCGACTACGCGAAGGAATTCTCCGAGCGCGTGGTCGGGATGAGCCGCGGCTCGGTGGTGTTCGAAGGGCCGTCGTCGGACCTGACCGACGAGATCCTGCACCGCATCTACTACCGCGAGCCGGGCGAGACGGTAAAGGACGAGGCGTGAGCACGGCAACTTTCGAGCAGGCGATCTCCAGCGCGCTCGCCGAGGAGTTGCAGCGGCGCATGCGCCGCAGGACGAAGGCGCTGATCTGCGCGACGGCTACGATCGCGGTGCTCTGGTTCACCGCCGCGCAGATCGGCTTGAATCCGATCGCGCTCGCGAAAGGGATTCCGTTCATGGCGGATTTCTTCTCGCGCATGTTCCCGCCGGATCTGACGCACCTGCCCCTGCTCGCGGATGCGACCCTGGAGACGGTGCAGATCGCGGTGTGGGGCACCCTGATCGCGATCCTGCTGTCGGTGCCGCTCTCGTTGCTGGGCGCGAAGAACACGACGCCGCACCCGATCGTGTTCCACGCCACGCGGCTTTTTCTCAACGCGCTGCGCGCGATCAACGAGCTGGTGTTCGCATTGATCTTCGTAGCCGCGGTAGGCCTGGGACCCTTTGCCGGGGTGCTCGCGATCGCGCTCCATGCGACCGGCATGCTCGCCAAGTTCTGTGCCGAGGAGATCGAGGGCGTGGATCGCGGGCCAATCGAGGCCATGCAGGCCGCCGGCGCGGGCCGCCTGCAGGTGATCCTGTTCGGCATCGTGCCGCAGGTGATCCCGGCCTTCATCAGCTACTCGATCTACCGCTTCGACGTCAGCATCCGCGCCGCGACGATCCTCGGCCTGGTGGGGGCCGGCGGTCTCGGCTTCTCGCTGATCAAGACGATGAAGCTCTTCAAGTACCACGAGACCGCGACCTGCATCCTCGTCATCTTCGTCATCGTGCTCGTTTCCGACTGGCTCTGCGCGCGGGTGAGGTCGCGCATCCTGTGAAGCAAACGCTTGCGATGATGGTACTGGCTGCCGCGCTGCTGATGGCCGGTTGCGGTGGCGGTGGCGGCGAGAAGGAGTCGTTGAAGCAGGGCAAGGCGCTGCTCGCCGAGGGCAAGTACGACGCCGCCGCCGCGGAGCTCTCCAAGGCGACCGCCGAGGACCGCAACTCGATGGAGGCTTGGCTCAACCTCGGACATGCTTACCGCGGGCAGAAGAAATACGACCAGGCGCTCGCCGCCTATGTCGCGGCGAAGAAGATCGACCGCCATTCGGTCGCGCCGCACGTCGCGCACGCCAAGGTGCAGATCGAGCTGGGGAATGTCGAGCTGGCGACGACGGAGCTGAACTTTGTCGTCGAGATGGATCCGAAGAACCTGGAAGCGCTGATCCTGCTCGGCAAGGTGTCGCAATTGCCGACAAAGCAGCCGGATGGAACGATGGCGCCCTCGAAGGCGAGCCTGGAGCGTGCCGAGCTCAACCTCGAGGCCGCAGCGACGCTCGCGCCGCAGAACGCGGAGGTCAAGTCCGAGCTGGCCAGTGTCCGCGCCAAGCTTGCAGAGCTCAAGAATCGTGGAGAGAAGAAATGAATTTCAGCTACAAGCGCACCTACCGCGGCCCGATCGAAGCGGTGCTGCTCGACTGGGCCGGGACCACGATGGATTTCGGCTGCATGGCGCCGGCGGTGGTGTTCGTAGAGGTGTATAAGCGCCAGAAGGTGCCGATCACGATGGAAGAGGCGCGCGCGCCGATGGGCGCGCACAAGCGCGTGCACATCCAGCGCATCAGCGAGCTCGACACGGTGCGCCGGCGCTGGCAGGAGACCCACGGGCGCGCGCCGAACGACGCCGACGTCAGCGCCATGTTCGCCGAATTCGTGCCGCTGCAGCTCGAGTGCCTGTCGCAATATTCGACGCTGATCCCGGGGACGCTGGAGGCGATCGCGGCATTGCGCTCGCGCGCCATCAAGATCGGCTCGACGACCGGCTATCTCACCGAGATGATGAAGATCAACCTGGAGGATGCGAAGCGCCAGGGCTACGAGCCGGACGTCACGGTTTGCGCTGCCGACGTGCCCGCCGGCCGGCCGTTTCCGTACATGTGCCTGCAGAACGTCATCCAGCTCGGCGTGAGCACGGTGCACGCGTGCGTCAAGGTCGACGATACGGTACCCGGGGTCGAGGAAGGCCTGAACGCCGGCATGTGGACCATCGGACTCGCCGTCAGCGGCAACGAGGTCGGACTGACGCTGAAGCAATGGCAGGAGCTTTCGAAGGCGGAGCAGCAAGCCAAGCGCGCGCGGGCGCACACGCGCATGTGGCAATGCGGCGCACACTACGTGGTCGATTCCATCGCGGAAATGATGCCTTGCATCGACGACATCCAGGCACGCATACGGCGCGGCGAGGCGCCCTGAGCGCGGCGACGCGATGCAGACACTGATCAGCATCCTCGCGGGCGTTGCGCTCCTCGTATGGGGAACGCACATCGTGCGCTCCGGGGTGCTGCGCGTGTTCGGCGGCGGGCTGCGCAAGGTTCTCGCCGACAGCGTCTCGAATCGTTTCCACGCGTTCCTCGCGGGCCTGGGCGTGACCGCGCTGGTGCAGTCTTCCAGCGCGACCGCGCTCATCGCAGGATCGTTCGTGCAGCAGAACCTGATGGGACTCGCGCCCGCGCTGGCCATCATGCTCGGTGCAGACGTCGGAACCAGCCTCGTGGTGCAGCTCTTCTCGTTCGACCTGTCGTGGCTGTCGCCACTTGCGATCGGCGGCGGGGTGATCCTGCATCTGTCGCGCAAGGCAACGCGCATCGGTCAGATCGGGCGCATCGCGATCGGCGTCGGATTGATCATCCTCGCGCTGCAGATGATTTTGCAGGCGACGCGTCCGCTTACCCAGGCGGCGGGGGTCAAGGTGATCTTCGGCTCGCTCACCGGCGACCCGATGCTCGACCTGCTGGTCGGCGCGCTCTTCAGCGTGGTCACTTGGTCGAGCCTCGCGGTGGTGCTGCTCACCGCGGCGTTCGTCGCCAACGGCCTGATCGCACTCAAGGTCGGGCTGTTCCTCGTGCTGGGCGCGAACCTCGGCAGCGGCTTGATCGCGCTGCTCGCGGCGGCGAGCACGGGTACGGCCGGCCGTCGCGTTGCACTCGGGAATCTTTTCTTCAGGGTGATCGGCTGCGTGCTGACGATTCCGCTGATCGGCCCGCTGGTAGGGCTGCTCAGCGCCGTCGACCCGGACCCGCAGCGGCTGGTGGTGAACTTCCATACTGCGTTCAACGTGCTGCTCGCGGCGTCGCTGATCTTCTTCACCGAGCCGATTGCGCGGCTGGTCATGCGGCTGATGCCGGACGACCCGCAGAAGGCGCCGGCGCGGGCGAAGCACCTCGACCCGGCCGCGCTCGAGACCCCGGCGCTCGCGGCGTCCAACGCGGCGCGCGAAGCGTTGCGGATCGCCGACATGATCGAGGCGATGCTCGCCGCGGTGCTCACGGTGATCCGTGTGAACGACGGGAGGCTTGCGCGCGAGGTGCGGCGCATGGACGACGGCGTCGACGAGCTCTACACCGCGATCAAGCTCTACATGACCCAGGTGAACAAGGAGGCGCTCGACGAGCGCGAGAGCCGGCGCTGGACCGAGATCATGTCGTTCACGATCAACCTGGAGCACATCGGCGACATCGTGGAGGAGATCATCGACGACCTGGAGCAGAAAAAGATTTCCCAGGGACGCTCGTTCTCGGCGGCCGGAATGAAGGAGATCGAGGAGCTGCACGCCCGGCTGATGACGAGCCTGCGCCTGGGGATGAACGTGTTCCTGAACGGCGACCTGAGGAGCGCGCAGATGCTGCTCGGGCAGAAGGCCGAGTTCCGCGACCTGGAGCGCGCCTACGCGCGCACCCACCTCGACCGTCTCGCCTGGCAGACGCCGCAATCGATCGAGACGAGCTCGCTGCACCTGGACATCATCAACGACTTCAGGCGCATCAACTCGCACATCTGCTCGATCGCCTATCCGATCCTGGAGGAGGCCGGGGTACTCGCGCGCTCGCGGCTGCGCGAAGAGCCTGCCAAGGGAACGAACGGCAAAGTGGAAGGACCGGTGCTTCCCGAGCAGCCCAAGACGACCTGAGCCGGAGCCGACCGGTTGGAACTGAGCCTGGGCGTCACGCTCGCGGTGCTCGGCGCCGCGCTGCTGCACGCGACCTGGAACGCGATGGTCAAATCGAGCCGCGACATCCAGCTCGACCTGACGATCATCACGTTCGGCGCCGGCGTGACGGCGTTGCCGTTGCTGTTCCTCGTTGCGCCGCCGGCGCGCGCCGCCTGGCCTTATCTCGCCGCGACGATCGTGATCCACGTCGGCTACTACGTGGCGATCGTCGGCGCGTATCGCGCAGGCGACCTTTCGCACGGCTATCCGATCATGCGCGGGGTGGCGCCGCTGCTCGTCGCGCTGTCGGCGGCGGCCTGGTTCGGCGAAGCGCCCAAGCCGAACGTCTGGGCAGGCATCCTGCTCATTTGCGGCGGCGTGCTGTCGCTCGGACTCGTGGGTTTCCACTGGCGCGAGTCGCGCGCCTCGACCGGCTGGGCGCTCGCCAACGCGGTGATCATCGCCGTGTATACGCTGGTCGATGCGGCCGGCGCGCGCGCTTCGGGAAGCCCGGAGGGCTACGTCGTGTGGCTATTCGTGCTCGATGCGCTGCCGTTTCCGCTGATGATTCTGGCGCAGCGCCGTGCCGCGCTCGTCCAATACGCAACGCAACACTGGCTGCGGGGCCTGGTCGGCGGCGCGCTGTCGGGGATCGCCTACGGCATCGCACTCTGGGCGATGACGCGCGCACCGGTCGCCGCGGTCGCCGCGCTGCGCGAGACCTCGGTGATCTTCGCTGCGCTGATCGGCGCGTGGCTTCTCAAGGAGGGCCACGTCGTGCGCCGGCT
The DNA here is from genome assembly GCA_036007105.1 of Burkholderiales bacterium. Taxonomy (GTDB): domain Bacteria; phylum Pseudomonadota; class Gammaproteobacteria; order Burkholderiales; family SG8-39; genus 2-02-FULL-66-14. The sequence continues at coordinate 5,287 of DASYPC010000266.1, forward strand.
CGCGAGCGCGATGGTGGTCGTCGCGGGCGTGGTGGCGCTGAAGCTCTGACGCGCTATTGCCAGGCGATCTCGTGGCGCAGCACAAACGGGTTCAGCCGCTCGTGCACTTGCCGCTCGATTGCCGCGCGCTCCGCTGACGCAACGCCGGATAGCGTGACGGTTGCGACGCTGCCGTGTACCGGGTGCGCGCCGACCGCGACCGAGACGCTCGCGCCGCGCTTCGAAAGATCGGCCAGCGCATCGGCGAATACGCGCCGCGCTGCATCCCAGCGCAACTGCGGCTTGAACACCTTGCCGACACCGGTGAGCGGCATCGCATCGATGAGAACGACGTTCACGGGGACCGCGGCGCGCTCAGGGGTGCGCTCGCGCACGAAGTCGACCAGCTCTCCGGGCGTCGTCTTCGCTTCAGGCTTGAGCTGCACGTAGGCGAGCGGCAATTCGCCGGCGTAGGCGTCGGGCTGGCCGACCAGCGCTGCGAGCGCGACCGCCGGATGCTGGAACAGGATCTCCTCGACCGGCAGCGGATCGATGTTGTGCCCGCCGCGGATGATGAGGTCTTTCGCCCGGCCGGTGATCCACAGGTAGCCTTCCTCGTCGAGGCGGCCAAGGTCGCCCGAATTGACCCAGCCCGGCTCTACGAACGCGCCGCGGTTGTGCGATTCGCTCAGGTAGCCGGAGAAGACGCCGGGACCGTGCATCGCGACGACGCCGATTTCGTTCACTGCGCAATCGCCGGCGTAGCGCCCGTTCGCGTCGACTTTCACCACGCGCACTTTGCTGTACGGCACTGCGTGACCCACCGAGCCGAGGCGGATCGGACGGCCCGTGTAGGCGATGGTGTGCACGCTCGAAGTCTCGGTCATGCCGTAGACCTCGAGGACCGGAACGCCCAGCAGCTTCTCCAGCCCCTTGCCGACCGCCACGGGAATCGCCGAGCCGCCGCCTGAGCTGTAGCGAATGCTCGAAACGTCCGCGCCCGCGACCGGAATGTGCAGCGATGCAGCGAGCACCGTGGGCACGCCGCCGAAGACCGCGGGCTTGTACCGCTCGACGAGCTTCCAGATGTTTCGCACCGCGGCCGGGTTGCGCCACCCCGAAGGCGAAAGCACGACGGCCGCACCACCGCCGGCGAACGTGGCGAGCCCCTGCGTGAGCGCACCACCGACGTGATAGAGCGGCAGGCCGAAGAGCATCGACCGCCTCGGCTTCGAGCGCAGCATCAGGCTCACGACCCACGCCTGATAGACCTGGTTGAGGTGCGTGTGCCGGACCAGTTTCGGCGTGCCGGTCGTTCCGCCGGTATGGAAGAACGCTGCGGTGTCCTCGGCCGCGATGCGCCGCCCGCTCGTCAGGCGGTCGGACGCGTATTTCGGCAGCAACGCATCGAAGCTGTAGACGCCGTTGCGCTCGTCGCCCGCGCCGTTCACCTGCAGGATCGCCTTCAGGCCGGGCAGCTGGCTGCGCACGCGCTCGACCTTCTCCCAGATGTCCGAGCCCTGCGTGGGAGCGAGCGCGACGAGCACCTTCGTTCCCGCCGCGCGCAGGATCTCCGCGATCTGGCCCGGCTCGAGGAGCGAGTTCACCGGGTTCGCGACGCCCGCCGCTTCCGCGCCGTAGAGCGTGAAGAAGCTCTGCGGCAGCAGCGGAAGCATGAAGCTCACCACGTCGCGCGGCCCGACGCCGAGATCGGCAAGCAGGTTCGCGGTCTGCGTGACTTTCGCGATCAGCTCTGCGTGACTGATCGTGAGCGGCGTCTCGTCGGGTTCGCAGCGCTGCAGGAAGTGAATCGCCGGCGCCGCCGGGTCGTGCGCCGCGCCGGCACGCAACGCATCGTACGTGCTCTGTGCCGCGATGCGCTCGGCGTACGGCGTGGCTTCGAACGCGCGCAGCTCCTCGTCCGTGCGGAACTCGGGCAGCTCCGCGCCGATCAGGCGGTCCAGCAAGTGCGCTCGCTTCATTTTCCTTCTACAGCCGTCGCACCAGCATCAAGGCGCCCACGACGATCAGGATCAGCGGCCACCATTGCTGGAAGAGGGGACCGAGTCGCGGCAGCAAGCCAAGATTCGACAGCAGAAAAAGCGTCCCCACGACGATGAGGATCACGGCACCGATGCGCGATCTGAAGAACATCTCCTCCTCCTGCGTTCGTGCGGCCGCAGTGTACCGCGCGGCCCAACGTCCGGGAGTTTTGCCGTCCCTCCTCTAATGATGCCGCTTGAAATACTGCACCGCGCGCTCATGCTTTTCGGCCGCCGCCCGTGTCTGGAAGGTTCCCAGATTGCGGCGCTTGCCCGTCTTCGGATTCCTCTTTCGGGAATAAAGACGGTATTTCCCCGAGCTGAGTTTCCTAATCATCGATCGAACGTCTCATTTCGCGTGCCAGCTTACCTCGATACGACGCCCGTCCGGGTCTGCGAGGTAGAACGCCGCGTACTCTCCAGGCTCGGCCCGCAGTTCGCGAACGATGTTGGCTTTCGTTTCGACCGCCTTGCGGTGCAGCGCCACAACTTCATGTTCCGTTGCAAGACAGAAGCCAAGGTGGAACCAAGCAGGAAACTCCGCGTTGCTTTCGATCGGCTCCAGCGCGATGAGAAAGCCCGCGGCGTCGCGCAGGAACACTCCGTCGCCGTGGTCTCGCTCTTTAAGGAACCCGAAGTAGTGCTCGTAGAACGCCTGGGTTCTAGCGACGTTCGTGGCGGCGAGGTGGACGTGATTGATCGTCATGGCGTCGGCACTCGCTCGTGATTAGGCCCCTGAGCTGGATACAACATGAGCACCCGCGACGATCCAAAGGGCAACGAGGACGGCATTGCTCACGGCGAATGCCACGAGACGATGCTGAACGCGGTTGTAAGTCAGATGGATAAGGCTGTGGACAACGCGCAGCGCAACGTACAGCCAAGCGAGCAGGACCGAGGTGAGAGTTACGCCAGAAGTGAGGAACAGCAGGACGCACCCGACATAGAACAGCATGGGTGCTTCAAGCAGATTCATGTAGTTCCGATTCGGGATGCTCACACTAGGTGGCACTGAAGCCGATTCGCCGAACTTGAAATCATCGGCTGTGATTTCCCGACGAAAGCCTGCGCGAAATCGCGCTATTGGGATCAGCAGAAGTACAACGCCAGTCCACGCCGCCAACGCGAGGGTCGGGTAGAGAATTTCGACTGTGCGCATGGGAGGATTCAAACGGGTCTAATGTTCGCAGCCATCAGTGCCGCCATTGGAACCTGCTCGATCGTTAGGTCGAGGTGTCCACCCTATCGGATGAGGTTCCCGCGTCCGCGTGGGCTGCGCGGTTAGGCGCGCAGTAACACAAGGGCTAGGTTCCAAACGTGTACCCGCGTATTTTGAGACACGGCTCGGCTGCGGACGTATATCTCCACGAGACGATAACGTCGGTTGGCACCTCAATGAGCAGGGCAAACGCGCAACCATTCTTGAATCTGTATTCGATCTCGCGCTGTCTCTGATCGTCTCGAAGAATTGTGACTGTTGCTCCTGTCGGGCGGCTGAAATCGGTTTGTGCGAAACGTTTTCCGATGCTCGACTCAATCTTCCGCACGACAACTGGTTCTCCTTCGCCGGTGGAGGCGCAGCCCCACTGAAGAACTAGGCAGATAGGAAAAACTATCAATCCCCAAGCGAGACTGCGAATCATGGTGGGGCGCACGAATAGCGCCTAACGTTCGACATGAGCGGC
>DASYPC010000267.1:0-2264 GCA_036007105.1 Burkholderiales bacterium
GGAATACGCCAAGCTTCAGCCGGCATGACAGGGCACTGCAAAGCTGCTGCGCGGGACGGGCTGCTGCGTTGCATCCTCGCTCGTCGCTCGCTGTACTATTAGATCTGTACTATCTCGCAACTCGCTGCGGGGCCTCAGTTGGGGAGGCATCCGGCCTTGCTCGCGACGCTTTTCAGTAACGTGTCAGTGCTCTGCTTCAGGACTGCTCGATGGCGCTGGCTCGTCGGGGTGAAAGACGTCGCGGTAGGCGACGTAGTCGGCGATCTGGAAAGTCGCGAGAAAGACGAGCATATACGGGAACAGCAGCCCGACAGCGACGATCGTTCCGCCGGTCGTGCCCAGCTGGCGCGCAAGCGTTCCCCCTAACGCGGGTAAGACGCCGCCGTAAAATAGTACGGTCAGCCCGAGGACGGCAACCGGTCGCCAGTTGGCGACCGAGGCCCGCAGGCTTGTCGCGAGGGCGGTCATCGCCCCGGCATCGTGAAACACGACAAGCGCTGGCGCGAACCAGAGGGCGAGCAGCGTCGGCAGCGCACACGCGATGCCGAACAGCATCGCCAGCTGCAGCCGACCGCTTCGCAGCAACTCTTCGCTTGGCTCTTCGGCGCCGGAGATCCATGCGATCAGGGCGCCGCCGTCGATCAGCGCGGAGGCTCCTACTGCGAGCGTCATGCCGGCGAAGAATACGACGCCCAGCGACAGCAGCGCCCGGAGGTTGCTGCGAAAGCCGCGGAACAGATCGCCAAAAGCCGGCCGTCCTCCGCGCTCTTGCGACCACGCCGCGGCGAGAAAACCGACCGTGAAGACAGGCTTCAATACCGACGCCGCAAGCTTGCCGATCGACGGCCAAGGCCCGAGCTCGGCGAGCGCGACCAGGGCGTAGTAGATCAGCAGAAGTAACAGCCAGGGCAACGGCGCGGCACGGAACATCGCATACGCGCGCCGGAGCCAGAACATGCCGCGCCGCGCATCGCGGCGCACGAATGAGATCGCCGTCGCCGGCGGTGGGGCGGGCGTCACAGCTCGGGAAACCGCGGTTCGACCGCGATTCGGTTGCGGAGAATGCGCTCGAATACCGCGGGATCGTGCGCATGCGTGAGCTCGCCCTGGCGAGGGAGATGGAGATCGCAGAGTCGCGACAGCCAAAAGCGCAGCGCCGCGGCGCGCAACAGGGGCCCCCATAGTGCGCGCTCGTCGAACGTGAGCGGTCGCACCACGTCGTAGGCACCCACCAGCGCTAGTACGCGCTCGGTATCGAGCTCGCCCTCGCGGTCGCCATTCTGCCACACGCACCAGTCGTTGACGGTGATCGCGAGATCGTAGGCGAACGCATCGGTCGCGGCAAAACCGAAGTCGATGATGCCGGAGACGCGGCCGTCGACGAACAGTACGTTGTCGCAGAACAGGTCGCCGTGGATCGCGCCGCGCGGCAATCTCGCTTTGGCGAAGCCGGTCTGGCGTCTAAGCTCGCCGGAAAGGAGCGCGTTCTGTTCCGCCGAGAGCAACCCACGAACGGCGCGCGCCGCCTGCCGGCACCATGCAGGTCCGCGCCGATTGGCGAGCCGCCCCCGGTATTGCTTGGCCGCAGCGTGCAACTCCGCCAGCGCGCGGCCGACGGCGGCACAGTGCGCCGTGTCGGGCCGCTCGACCGGAGTGCCGGGCAGCCGCGCGACCAACCCGGCCGGCTTGCCGTTAAGGAAACTAAAGAGCGCGCCGGTGCGGTCCGGTTCCGGTGCGGGCGCCGTTACTCTCGCCCGCGCCAGATGCGCCATCAGGTTGAGGTAGAAGGGCAGCTCTTCCGCTGGCAGCCGCTCATAGAGCGTGAGCACGTAGCGGCCCTTGTCGGTGGTGAGAAAATAGTTCGTGTTCTCGATACCTGCCGCGATCGGCTCGAACGCGCGCACCGGTCCGAGCGCGTAACGCGTCAGCCAGGCGGCGAGATCGTCGGGGGTGACGGTGGTATAGACAGACATCGTCCCACGCGGCCGCGTTGCGTCGACCGCGATCTTCGATTCGACGCGAAAATCAGCTCAGAACGAGAACAGCACCCACAGCGGGACCCTGAGCCCGGTGTCGAGGCTGTCGCGGCGCACGAAGCTGCCGCTGGCGCCCTCCGCGACCAGATAATACGGTCGGCCGTACCGGGGAGTGACCTTGACCATCGTCAGGCGCCCGTTGACGCGAAAGTCCTCGATGGTTTCGTTCTCGCGGCGGACGATGGTGACCTGCGGCTCGAGCTCGGGGTCGGCGGCGATCTCGGGTGG
>DASYPC010000268.1:0-11002 GCA_036007105.1 Burkholderiales bacterium
GACCGCGAGCCCGTAGGCGACTGCGACGACGGCCGCCTCGGTCGGCGTGAACACGCCGGAGCGCATGCCGCCGAGGATCACCACGGGCGCGAGCAGGCCCCAGCCGGCCTCCTGCAGGCTTTTCCAGAACGGCGGCGCAGGCTCCGGATCGTTCGCGCCCCAGCCGTGGATCTTCGAGAAAATCATCGCCGCCGCGATCAGCGCGAGCCCGGAGAGAATTCCCGGCACCAATCCCGCGGCGAAGAGCGCCTGCACGCTCGCCTGCGGTACCAGCACCGAATAGATGATCAGCGCAATCGAGGGCGGAATGACGATCGCGGTCGATCCGCCGGCCGCAATCAGGCTCGCGCTGAACTCGCGCGGGTAGCCGGCGCGCGTCATCGCCGGGATCATGATCGCACCGACCGCGGCGGCGTCGGCCGGCCCGGAGCCGGAAATCCCGCCGAGCACCATGCACACCAGCACCGCGGCCACCGCCAGGCCGCCCGCGCGCTTGCCGACGATCGCTTCGGCGAGACGCACGAGCCGGGCGGCTACGCCCGAGCGCTCGAAGATCATGCCGGCGAGGATGAACACCGGGAGTGCAATCAGCGGATATTTCGCGATCCCGCTGTAGACCGTGGTGGGAACGGACATGATGCCCATCTTCGCGGCGACGATCACTGCGGCGCCGGCCAGCCCGAGCGCCACCGCGAGCGGCACTGCGGCGCACATCAGCAGCGTGAAGACGCCAAAAAGCAGCCAGCTCACGGCGCTTTCTTCCTCCACACGTGCGCGAAGCCCTGCGCGAGCCGCACGAGCACGAGCAGCGCAAGCAGCGGCAGCCACACCGTGTAGATCCATTGCGGCCAGCCGAGCCCCGGCGAAGTCACCTCGAGGTCGAAGTCGTCCCACGCCATCCGGGCGCCGTACCAGACGAGCAGCGCGATCATCAGCGCGCTCATCGCCAGCCCGAACAGCAGCCAGCGGCGTTTCCACGGCCAGTCCAGCTTGTCGATGAAATACGTGACTGCCATCTGGTTGCCGTCGAGGAAGGCCTTCGCCGAGCCGATGAAAGTGAGGAAGACGAGCAGGAACACCGACACTTCCTCGGTGAACGCGAACGAGATGTCGGTCAGATAGCGGACGCAGACATTGCCGAGCGTGATCAGGCAGATCAGCGCCATCGCGGCCGCGCCGAGGAAGCGCTCGACGCGGAACTTCGCTCCGGGCGGCAGCGTCGCCGGCGCGCCGCCGGAGAATTCGGTCTCGCCGGGAATCAGTTCTTCGTCTTGCGGTTGGCGACCGAGGCTTCGGCCTTCTTCACCAGGTCCGGACCGATCTGCTTCGACCACTTCTCGTAGACCGGCCGGGTGGCCTTCTGGAACGTCGCACGCTCGGCGGGCGAAAGACGCACCACCTTCACGCCGAATCCCTCGATCGTCTTGTGCACCGCCGGGCTCGCGCCGGTCATGCCCTCGCGCGCGAGGTCGATGCAGTATTTGCCCGCCTCGATCGCTGCATCGCGCACGATCTTTTGGTCGTCCTTCGACCAGCTCGCCCATACTTCCTTGTTCGCGACGAAGATCAGCGGGTCGGCGGCGTAGCCCCACAGCGTGACGTTCTTCTGCCCGACGGTGTGCAGCTTTGCCGCGGTGAAGATCGTCAGCGGGTTTTCCTGGCCATCGACCGCGCCGGAGGCGAGCGCGGGCTGCGCGTCCGCCCAGCTCATCTGCGTCGGGTTGGCGCCGAGCGCGCTGAACGTGTCGAGAAACAGCGGCGAGCCGACGACGCGGAACTTGAGTCCCTTGAAGTCCTCGGGCTTGCGCAGCTCGCGCTTGGAATTGGTCACCTCGCGGAACCCGTTCTCGCCCCAGGCGAGCGGAACCACGCCGGCCTTCTCGATGATGCGGAACAATTCCTTGCCGACGTCGCCGCCGGTCAGCGCGTCGATCGCGTCGTAGTCGGGCATCAGGAAGGGCAGCGAGAACAGGTTGAGCTGCTTCACCTGCGGCGACCAGTTGATCGTCGAGCCGATCGCGAGGTCGATGACGCCCTGGCGGATCGCAGTGAACTCGCGCGTCTGGTCGCCCGCGACCAGCGATGCGCCCGGATACATCTTGATGTTGATGCGGCCGTTGGTGCGCTGCCGGACCAGCTCGCCCCAGCGCTCGCCTGCCTTGCCCCACGGAAAGGCCGTGCCGACCACGGTGGAAAGCCGGTACTCGGCCGCGTATTTCGATTGTGAAAGCGCAGGCTGCGCGGCAAGCGCGAGCGCAACTGCGGCCAGTGCCGCAAGCAACGGGATCTTCCTCATTTCATCTCTCCTTGCATGAATTCTTCGAGCGATTTCAGGATGTCGCCGGTACCGATGCGCGCCTCGTCCTCCAGCGGCTTCGAATACCCGACCGGAATGCGCGGCCCTCCGAGCCTTTTTACCCGAACCGCAAGCCGCTCGGCAACCTCTGCAGCGATTTCGGCGCCGAAGCCCGCGGTGCGCACCGCTTCGTGCGCGACCAGCAGCCGCCGCGTCTTTGCCGCGGACGCGAGCACCGTGTCGCGGTCCCACGGCCAGATCGTGCGCAGGTCGATCACCTCGACCGAAATGCCGCGCGTGGCGGCTTGCTCCGCCGCCTCGAGCGCGGCGTGCACCATGCGCGACCAGGTGACGAGAGTCACGTCGCCCCCCTCGCGCAACACGCGCCCCTTCCCGAGCTGCGCCGGCTCGCGCGGCTCCACTTCGCCCTGGACGCCCCACAGCTCCTTGTGCTCCATGTAGATCACCGGGTCGCCGCTCTCGATCGCCGCCGCGAGCAGCGAGTAGTTGTCCTGCGCGGTCGCCGGGGTCACGACGGCCAGGCCCGGAACGTGAGCGAACCAGGCCTCGAGGCTTTGCGAATGCTGCGCAGCGGACCCCGACCAGATTCCGATTGGCATCCGCGCCACGAGCGGCACGCGCCCCTGGCCGCCGAACATGAACCGCGCCTTCGCCGCCTGGTTGACGATCTCGTCCATTGCGCAGAGCGCGAAATCGACGACGCGCATCTCGACGACCGGCTTCAGGCCGGCGAGCGCCATGCCGACCGAGGCGCCCATGATCGTGGCTTCGGAGATCGGCGTATCGATCACGCGCGCCGCGCCAAATTTCTGCTGCAGCCCGCGATACTGGCCGAAGATTCCTCCCCGGCCCACGTCTTCCCCGAGCGCGACGACGCGCTCGTCCCGCTCCATGGCGCGCTCGAGCGCGGCGCACGCGGCCAGCGCGTAGCTCATCCGAGCCATCGTCCGGCCCCCGTGTCCTGGATGTCGGTGTACGCGGCGCGCGGATCCGGCCACGGGGCCGAGCCCGCGGCCAGCAGCGCGCTTTCGACCTCGACTTCGGCTTGAGCGCGAATCGCGTCGAGTTGCGCCTTGTCCGCGCCCATCGAAAGCAGGCGCTCGAGCGCGGCCGGGATGGGGTCGTCCTCGAGCGCGCGGTCTACCTCTTCGCCATCCCGGTAGGTCGCCGGGTCGACCGACACATGGCCCTTCACCCGATACGTGATTGCATGCAGCACCCGCGGGCCCGTGCCGGAGCGCACGAATTCGATCTGCCTGTACGCAGCGGCCGTGACGGCGAATACATCGTTTCCATCCACCTGCTCGCCCGGTACGCCGATCGCGCGAGCGCGCGCGAGCGCTCCTTCTCCGGCGGTCATCGCGTCGGTCGCGGTCGTCGCCGACCAGCGATTGTCCTCGCACACGAACAGGATGCGCAGGCGGTGAATCGCAGCCCAGTTGAGCCCTTCCAGGAACGGCCCGCGATTGACTGCGCCGTCGCCGAAGAAGCACGCGACGATGGCGTCCTCGCCGCGCACCTTGAGCGCATGCGCCGCGCCGACCGCGATCGGGATGCCTGCTGCGACTACGCCGTTCGCGCCGAGCATCCCGATCGAGAAGTCGGCGATGTGCATCGAGCCGCCCTTGCCGCCATTGCAGCCGCTCGCCCGCCCGAAGAGCTCGCACATCATCGTGGCTATCGATGCGCCCTTGGCGATCGTGTGGCCGTGGCCGCGATGGGTGGACGTCATCAGGTCCGACCGGTCCAGATGCGCGCACACGCCGGCGGCAACGGCTTCCTGGCCGGTCGAGAGATGCAGCGGGCCGCGAACCTTCGCCTCTGCCAGGCTCGCCCCGAACGCCGCGACGCCGCCCTTCGAAGCTTCTTCGGCCGCGTTCTCGAACGCGCGGATGCGCACCATCGTGCGGTACAGCGCAACTGCGTGCTCGAGTGGAATCGGCGATGCGTCTTTCAAGGCGGCGGCAGTGTAGCAGCAGCGCCTGCGCGCTCATGGAGCGCGGCAGCGAGGTCCCGGGCAAGCCGCGCCCCGACCTCGCTCATGATTTCCTGAAGGCGCTCGGCGAGGAGGTGCTGCAGCGGCGCAAGCAGCGCGGGCAGCCGCACCGAGTGGCTCAGCGCGTGCGTCTCCTGCGCGTAGACCTCGAGGAGCCCGAGGAGCCTGCGCTCGTATTCGTCCCTCGTAAACGCATCGCGCAGCTTGCGGCGGCGGCGCCACGCGTCGAGGACACGGTAGGCGAGATCGAGGCCGCGGCGGATTCGCTCCAGCCGCGGCGGCGCGATGCGCTCATAGGGAATTTCGATGTGCACCGGGAAGGGATCCACGCGCTGCAGGAATTCGCGGTCGATCTGACGCGTCGCATCGAGGATCTCGTGCGCCGTAGCGGACCCGGGCGGCGCTCCCCTCGCCAGCCCTTCTGCCGCGCGCCGGATGACCACCGAGTCCTTGCGGATCTCCTTCTCCACGTTCTGCGCGAGCAACGTGCCGAGAGCAGGCAGCGCGATGCGCAGCGGCAGTGCCTCGCGCAGCCGGGCGGTGGTGCGCCGGCTGAAATCCTCCAGCATCCGGCGGTCGAGCGCCGCCAGCGCCGCCACCCGATCCATGAATGTGCAGGGCCGGCCGCTCAACCCTGCGGCTTCACCGCCCTGTGGAACCCGAGCATGCCGGCGAAGACCGTCTTCGAAGAGACGTTGCAATAGCCAACGTCCTCGAGCACGTCGCTAAGCTCGGTCGGCGTGTAGAACATCCGCAGCGCGTTGATGAAGTATTCCCGGCAGTTGAGCGCAGCCGAGCCGCTGCGGAACAGGAACCCGGTGAAATTCAGGCAAAAGCGCAGGTACGCGTAGTAGAGCTGCTCGACCACCGGGTTCGACGGCCGCAGCATGTCGCAGTGATAGAAGCGTCCGCCCGGCTTGAGGACGCGCCGGATCTCCGCAAACACGCGCCGCACGCGAAGATGGCGCGAGGCGAACTGCAGCGTAGCGATGTCGAAGCGATTGTCCGGGTACGGCAGCGTGTGGACGTCGTCGATCACGCTGCGGATCTGCAGCCCGAGAGTCCTGGCGTTGCGCTGGCCGACGTCCTGCATCGCGGCGCTACGGTCGATCGCGTGCACTTCGAGGGTCGGCTCGCGCTTCAGCAGCGCAATGCCGATGGCATTCGTGCCGGCGCACACGTCGAGCACCCGCTCGCCCGGGCGCACGTCCACGGTCGCCATGAACTCGCGCAGGAACTTGTCCCACATTCCCAGGCTCGCCACGAAGTTCGCGCGGTCGTAGTACGGCGCGACGTCGGTGAACACGTCGTTCAGCTCCTTCGTCCAGACGGTGTTGAATTGCTGCTCGCGGGCGATTTCGCGCACGGCAACCGGCGGTGGATTCATCGGGCCTCCCTCCCTCGATTCAAATCTGGATCAAGTAAAGCACCGACGCTGCGGTTCCCGCAAGGGCCCCGGCGTAGACGGTCGTCGCGACCAGCGTGTCGGCACGCACGCCGAGGTCGTAGCACGTGATGCGCAGGCGGTGCGCCGTGCTCCAGAGCGACAGGAACACGATTGCGGCGATCGCCAGCTTGGCGAGCCAGTGACCCGCGAACGCGTGCAGTCGCTCGTACGCAAACAGGTCCGGGGCATGCCCAAGCGCGGCGAGCAGCGTCAGCAGGATCAGCACCGGGGTGAGAAACGCCGTGACCGTGCCGCCGGCAGCGAACGGGCCCCACACGATCGGCTTGTTCGAGACGGCCATGATCAGAACGCTCCTGCGAGGACGAGGATTACGACCGACAGCAACCCCCACCCGGCATAGTGCGCCCCCGAAATCACGGCGTCGGGGACGAACTCCTCGCCGACCTGCAGCGGAAGCGCTTTCGGCGTCAGGTTGAACCAGGTGATCGAGTGGTAAACGGAAAAAACCAGCGCAACGACGTGGAACGCGACGCTCCACGGGCTGCGGATCCACTGCAGAAACGCGCCCCACGCCTCGGGCCCTTGCGCGAGCTCGCGCAGCCCCCAGACCATCAGCAGCGTATAGGCGCCGATGAAAAGGCAAGTCACCTCGCGCGTCATGTAGCGCACGTAGCGCGGGTGGCGGAAAAACCAGCGCACCCTGGGGATCGTCCGGACGTACGGCATGCGACTCATTCCTTGACCCACGGCATCAGGTGTTTCTGGTACCAGTCGACGGTGCTCTTGATCTTGACCTGCTGCAATGCCGCGGCCGGGTCGACGTGCTCGGGGCACACCTCGGAGCAAGCGCCGGTGAACGAGCACTCCCACACCCCTTCGGTCGCTGCGATCTCCTCCTGGCGCTGCGCGCGTCCGCCGTCGCGCGAGTCCTGGTTGTAACGGTGCGCCAGCGTGATCGCCGCAGGGCCGATGAACTTCGGGATCAGCCCGTACTCGGGACACGCGGCGTAGCAGAGCATGCAATTGATGCAGAGCGTGAACTGCTTGAATTTTTTCAGCTCGGCCGGCGTCTGGCGGTACTCGCCGCCGTTTGCGGGCGCCGGCTCCTTCGGAATCAGGTACGGCTTGACGCGCGCGAGCTTGGCCATGAAATCGTCGATCACCGTCACCAGGTCGCGCTCGATCGGAAAATGCGCCAGCGGCTCGACGCGGATCACGCCCGGGTAATCGCGCAGGAACGTCTTGCATGCGAGCTTCGGCTCGCCGTTGACCATCATTCCGCAACTGCCGCACACGGCCATGTGGCACGACCAGCGATAGGAGAGCGTCGGGTCGACGGTTTCCTTGACGTGATTGAGGGCGTCGAGCACGACCCATTCCTCGCGGCAGGTCACCGAGTAGCGCTGGAAGCGCGGCTCCCGGTCGGTCTCCGGGTTGTAGCGCAGCACTTCGAGCTCGACCTGGCGCTCGCTCATTCATGCCCTCCGGAATAATCGCGGACGCCCGGCTGCGATCTCGTGATCACCACATCGAGGTAGTCGATGCGCGGCGGCTCGGCGCGGCTGTACCGTGCGAGCGAATGCTTCAGGAACCGGGCATCGTCCCGTGCGGTGAAGTCGAGCCGCTGGTGCGCGCCGCGGGATTCCTGGCGAGCGAGCGCGCTGGCGGTCACCGCCTCCGCGCAATCGAGCATCGAGCCGAGCTCGAGCACTTGCAGCAGATCGGTGTTGTAGACGTTCGTCTTGTCGGTCAGCTCGACCGCTCCATAGCGGCGGCGCAACTCGCCCAGCTTGCGGCAGGCTTCGGCAAGGCCTTCGCCGCTGCGGTAGATGCCGGCATGCTGCTCCATCGTCTGCATCATTTCCTTGCGCAATCCGGCGACCGATTCCTTGCCACCGCTTCTCTGGAACAGCGCGCGCAGCCGGGCCTGCGCGGCATCGGCGAGCGCGCCGACCGCCGAATCGTTGCCTGCGGCCCGGCCGGATTGGAGATGCTCGATCGCGCTGAGCGCCGCCCGGCGACCGAACACCAGCAGTTCGGTGAGCGAATTCGAGCCGAGGCGGTTGGCGCCGTTGATGCTGACGCATGCGCATTCGCCGGCAGCGAACAGCCCCGCGAGCGGCGTCGCGGCGCGGATGTCGGTGTGGATGCCGCCCATCATGTAGTGCACGACCGGGCGCACCGGCACCGGATCGGTCACTGGATCGACGCCCATATAGCTGATCGACATGTCGCGCACCAGCGGCAGCCGCTCGTTGATCTTCTTCTCTCCGAGGTGCCGCATGTCGAGCAGCATCGCGTCTCCCCACTGCGTCGACACCATGGTGCCCTTCTTTTGCTCCTGCCAGAACGCCTGGCTGACGCGGTCGCGCGGTCCCAGCTCCATCGTCTTCAGCACCGGCTTGCCGAGCGGCGTCTCCGGTCCCATGCCGTAATCCTGGAGAAAGCGCCGCCCCTTGCCGTTCAGCAGCACTCCGCCTTCACCCCGGCAAGCCTCGGTCAGCAGCGTGCCGGTGCTCGGCAGTCCGGTCGGGTGGTACTGGACGAATTCCATGTCCTTGAGCGGCACGCCGGCACGATACGCGAGCGCCATGCCATCGCCGGTTTTGATCGCCCCGTTGGTCGTGAACGGAAACATGCGGCCTGCGCCGCCGCCGGCAATGATCACCGCGCGCGCCTGGAAGCGGCGCATCTGGCCGCTGCGGATCTCGATTGCGGTCAGCCCCTGGCAGCGACCGTCATCGACGAGCAGATCGGTTGCATAGAACTCGTCGTAGCGCTCGATCGAGGGAAACTGCAGCGAGGTCTGGAACAGCGTATGCAGGATATGGAATCCGGACTTGTCGGCGGCGAACCAGGTGCGCTGCTTCTTCATTCCGCCGAACGGGCGCACCGCCACCGAACCGTCCGGCTCGCGGCTCCACGGGCAGCCCCAGTGCTCGAGCTGCAGCAGTTCCCTGGGCGCTTCCCGCACCAGGTAGTCGACGGCGTCCTGGTCGCACAGCCAGTCGCCGCCGCCGACCGTATCGTTGAAGTGATGCTCGAGGCTGTCGTCGGCCTTGATCACGCCGGCGGCCCCGCCCTCCGCCGCGCAGGTGTGGCTGCGCATCGGATACACCTTGGAGATCAGCGCGATCCTGAGCTTCGGATCGGCCTGCGCGAGCGCAATCGCGGCCCGCAGGCCCGCCCCCCCGGCGCCCACGATCGCAACGTCCGCCCGCACGGTCTCCATGATGCGCATTATCGTGCCTCACGGCCGGGGCGCAGAGTTGATCTGGATCAATAGATCCGGTCTTTGGTAGAATTACCAAGATGGAGGTGCGCGACCGGATCCTGGGTGCGGCGCTGAACCTGCTCGCGCAGAGCGGCGCACAGGAACTGACGCAGCCGCGTGTGGCGCGCGCGGCCGGCGTGCGGCAGAGCCATCTGACCTACTACTTCCCGACGCGCGACGAGCTGCTGCAGGCGGTGGCCTACCGCTCGATCGACGCGCTCGCGGTGTCGCTGCTGCACGCAGCGCAGCGCGGCCGGCTGGGGCCGGATGCACTGGCACGCGCACTGGCGCGCGCGATCACCGACAAGCGTCGTACCCGGACCCTGCTCGCGCTGGTGGGCACTGCCGACCGCGATCCAGCGGTGCGGCGGCGGTTGAGCCGGTTCATCCGCGAGGTGCGCGCCCGGCTCGCCTTCGTGATCGCCACCGCGGAAGGTCCTGCGGACCCGGACAGCATCGCCTTCCTCCACAATCTGGTCGTCGGCGCGGCGGTGCTGCACCTCGCGCGCGACACCAGCGCCGCGCGTCGCGAGGCACGCGCGGTGCTCCGCAAAGGCGTGGCGGCGCTCGCCGCGCGCAAGGGGATCTGATCGATGCGCACTGCGTTTGCGGCTCTTGCGTGCGGCTTGCTTGCGGCCTGCAGCCAGCCCGCCAACGATGGGTACCAGGGCTACATGGAAGGCGAGTTCGTGCTGCTCGCCTCGCCCAACGCCGGGCAGCTGCAGAAGCTGCTGGTGAAGCGCGGCGAGCGGATCGAATCGGGAAAGCCGGTGTTCGTGCTGGAGCAGGAAAACGAGCGCGCCGCGCGGCTCGAAGCCGAGCAGCGCGTCAAGACCGCGCAGGCTCGCGTCGAGAACCTGCAAGGCGCGCACCGCGTCCCGGAAGTCGAGGCTGCGAAGGCGCAGGCGGCGCAGGCGCGCGCCGCGCGCGAGCTCGCCGCCTCGCAGCTCGCGCAGCAGGAGAAGCTGTTCAAGAGCGGATTCATCTCGCAGGCGCGGCTCGATGAAGCGCGCTCGGCGTACGCGCGCGACGCCGCGCGGGTCGCGGAGACCGACGCGCAGGTGCGCAACCTGCGGCTGCCGCTCGGACGCGCGGCGGAGCTCGAGGGCGCGGAAACCGAAGTGGGCGCGGCGCGCGCAGCGCTCGCCCAGGCCGAGTGGCGCCTCGCGCAGAAGAGCGTCGTCGCGCCCGCCGCGGGTACGGTGCAGGACACATTCTTCGTCGAGGGCGAATGGGTGCCCGCAGGCCGGCCGGTTGCGTCGATCCTGCCTCCCGGCAACGTCAAGGCGCGGTTCTACGTTCCCGAGTCGGCGCTTGGCGCGCTCAAGGTCGGACAGGCGGTGCAGATCTCGTGCGACGGTTGCGGAGCGCCGGTGCGCGCAACGCTGAGCTACGTCTCGACGCAGGCCGAATACGCCCCTCCCTTCCTCTACAGCAAGGAGTCGCGCGCCAAGCTGGTCTTCCTCGCCGAAGCGCGCCCCGAGGCTGCGTCCGCGCTGCGACCGGGCCAGCCGGTCGACGTGAAGCTCGCGAAATGAGCGCCGCCCTCGCGATCGACGTCCATGGGCTCAACAAGAGCTTCGGCGACAAGCACGTCGTGCGCGATCTCTCGCTGCAGGTCGAGCACGGCCAGATCCTCGGCTTCCTCGGGCCGAACGGCAGCGGCAAAACGACATCGATTCGCATGCTGTGCGGGCTGCTCCGTCCCGACTCGGGCAGCGGCACGTGCCTCGGCTACGACGTCATCCGCGAGACGGCCGCGATCAAGCGCGAAGTCGGCTACATGACCCAGGGCTTCTCGCTGTGGGGCGACCTGACGATCCGCGAGAACCTGGAGTTCGTGGCCCGCATGTACGGGATGAAGGACCGCAAGCAGGCCGTGGCGCAGGCGATCGAAGGCCTGGGGCTTGGAACGCGCAGGGACCAGCTTGCGGGGACGCTCTCCGGCGGCTGGAAGCAGCGGCTCGCGCTCGCCGCATGCATGCTGCACGACCCGAAGCTGCTCCT
>DASYPC010000269.1:0-2285 GCA_036007105.1 Burkholderiales bacterium
TCCTCGGCCACGCGTTGCCGATCGATCGGGTAACTGGTGCCCGCCAGTGCAGCGCTGCCCAGCGGCAGGCGGTTGATCCGGCGCCGGCAATCGGCGAGGCGCTCGGCATCGCGGGCGAGCATCGCCTCGTAGGCGAGCAGGTGATGGCCGAAGGTCACCGGCTGCGCGACCTGCAGGTGAGTGAATCCGGGCATGATCGTGTCGGCATGCTTCTCGGCGAGGTCGATCAATGCCTTGCGCAGCGCGCGCAGCTGAACGGTCAGCGCATCGACCGCCCCGCGCAGCCATAGTCGCGTATCGGTCGCGACCTGATCGTTGCGCGAGCGCGCCGTGTGCAGGCGCTTGCCCGCGTCGCCCACGAGTGCGGTTAGCCGATGCTCGATGTTGAGATGTACGTCCTCCAGAGCGCGGGTCCACACGAATTCGCCGCGCTCGATTTCGCCCTCGATCTCTCTCAAGCCCCGCTCGATCGCTGCGAGATCGACCGCGGAGAGGACGCCCGTAGCCGCGAGCATGCGCGCGTGCGCCAGCGAGCCGGCGATATCGGCGGCAGCCAGCCGGCGGTCGAAGTCCACCGAGGCGTTGAAGCGCTGCATGCGCTCGGACATCGGCTCGCCGAAGCGGCCCGACCACCCGCGCGCGGGTAGCGCGCCTGCGTCTGGCTTGTCGCGGGACTTATCTCTGGACATGGCTTGCCTCGCCCGGGGCTCTTCCCCACAATAGCTTAGGCGGCGCCGATCGAGTCACGCCGCCACCGCAGCGGAGATTATTCGGGAGGAATTCGGCGCCGGCCGACAGCAGCGAAGGATGCGCGCGATTATAAATCAAAAGCAGGATTTGCCTCGCCTGCCGGAGTTACGCAACCTCGGCACGGTGCTGCGCATTCTGCTCGCGGTCAACGCCATCGCGCTTGTCGCGGTTTTCGTACGCGAGCCGCGCTGGGAAGCGCTTTCCAGCGCGTGGCTCGACGCTGCCGCGATCGTCGAGCCGCACCTCCTGGCGAGCCTGCTTCTGCTCTACGCGCTTGCGCCATGGCTCGAGCGCATGCCATACCGCACGGGGGCGATCGTGATCCTGGCGCTGACGCTGGCAGTCACGCTTGCGCTCGACGCGCTCTTTGCCACGCTGGGTTTCGATGAGGGTCCGGCGTTCGTGCTGCGACACGCCGCGTTCTCGCTGCTGACGACAGCCGTGCTGCTGGGCTATTTTCGTCTCCGCGCCGACGCGCTGTCGCCGGCGATCACGGAAGCGCGGCTGCAGGCGCTGCAGGCACGAATACGGCCGCATTTCCTGTTCAACAGCATCAACGCCGTGCTTTCGCTCGTCCGCAGCGAGCCGCGGCGCGCGGAGACGGCGCTGGAAGACCTTGCGGACCTGTTTCGCGTGCTGATGCGCGATAACCGGCAGCTCGCGCCGCTGGCCGACGAGATCAGGCTGTGCCGACAGTATCTGGATCTGGAGAAGCTCCGCCTTGGCGATCGCCTCAAGATCGAGTGGCACGTCGAGAATATGCCGCGCGACGCGCTGGTGCCTCCGCTGGTGCTGCAGCCGCTGCTGGAGAATGCGGTGTATCACGGCATCGAGCCGTCGAGCTCGCCGGGAGTCATCGCGATCAACATTTTCTTGCGCCGCGGCGAGGTTCACGCAGTCTTGCGCAATCCTTACCGCTTCTCCGGCACGCATCACGCCGGGAATAAGATGGCGATAGACAACATCCGGGAGCGTCTGGCGCTGCACTTCGACGCGGAGGCGAGCCTCGAAAGCCGCGCCGGCAAGGACAGCTACGAGGTGCACATCCGGATGCCGTACCGCGTGCTGACGCGCAGGGAGGATGCGCATGTCTGAGACGCCGCTGAAGATACTCGTCGTCGACGACGAAGCGCCGGCGCGGCGCAGGTTGCGCGAGCTGCTCGACGACTGCGCCGGCGCGTTACCGCTGCTGGTCGTCGGCGAGGCGGGAAGCGGCCGCGAGGCGCTGGGTCTGCTCGGCAGCACGCCGGCGGACCTGGTATTGAGCGACATTCACATGCCCGACATGGACGGCATCGAGCTGGCCCGACATCTGCTCAAGCTGCCGCTGCCGCCCGTACTGATTTTTACCACGGCATTCCACGAGCACGCGATTGCCGCGTTCGAGGTGCACGCCATCGACTATCTGATGAAGCCGGTGCGGGTGCAGCGCCTGCTTGCGGCGCTACAGAAGGTCCCGCGCCTCAAGCCGCTGTCGGGCGCGCGACTCGACCGCCTGCCTGCGGCGGCGCGTCGCTTCCTGTCGGTCACCGAGC
>DASYPC010000270.1:0-3052 GCA_036007105.1 Burkholderiales bacterium
CGGATCCCAGGCCGGCGATCGGCCGGCTCACGAGCGCGAATACGCTTGGCGGCGCACTGGGCGCCGCGCTGGCCGGGCTGGTGCTGCTGCCGCGCCTGGGAATGGAAACGAGCCTGTTCGTGCTCGCGGCGGGCTACGCGCTGCTCACGCTGCTGTTCGTCGAGCCCCGCTCCGGCCGGAGATCCTGGCTTCCGGCGGCCGCAGCGGCGGGAGCAGTCGCGTTCTTTCCGTTCGGGCTCATGCAGTCGCACCTGTCGCAGGCTTCGCAGGTCTTCCGGGCCCTGGACGGGTCCACGGTGGCGCGCGTCACCGAGGGTCCCGTCACGACGCTGCAGGTCCTGCGCAGCGAGCGCTTCGGCGAGTCGCTGGTCTGGCGGCTCGTGACCGACAGCTATTCGATGTCGGGGACCCACCGCAGCTCGCTGCGCTACATGCAGCTCTTTGCGTGGTTGCCGCTCGCGCTGCATCCTGCACCGCGGCGCGCGCTGCTCATCAGCTATGGCGCGGGCAACACCGCACAGGCGTTGCTGGACGAGCCTTCGCTGCTGCAGCTCACGATCGTCGACACCTCGCCGGAGATCCTCGATGCGAGCCGGCTGCTGCATGCCGATCGCGACCCGTTGCGCGATCCGCGCGTACGCCTCGTGCTGGAAGACGGCCGGCACTACCTGCTTTCGCAGGACGAGCCGTTCGACATCATTACCGGGGAGCCGCCTCCGCCCGACATCGCCGGGGTGGTCAATCTCTACACCAGCGAGTATTTCGCCGCGCTCGCCAGGCGCCTGGTCCCCGGCGGCCTCGCGACCTACTGGCTGCCGGTCAATCAATTCGAACCGCGCGGAGCGCGCGCGGTGATCGCGGCATGGTGTGCCGCCTTTCCCGATTGCAGCCTGTGGGCGGGGAGCACCTATAACTGGGTCCTGCTTGGCGGCCGCGGCTTCGCCAACCGCCCCGATCTCGCGCACTTTGCCCGCCTATGGGAAAACCCGGCCGCCGCGCCTCGCGTCGCGGCGAGCGGCTTCGAGCACCCGGCGCAGCTCGGCGCAACTTTTCTCGCCGATGCCGGGCAGTTGCACGCATGGATCGACGGCACGCCAATGCTGACGGATGACTACCCGAAGCGGATCGCCGCGCCGCCGCCGCCGAGACAGAGCCTCGAGGAATACTCGCGCTGGCTCAAGCCCGAGGGCGCAAGCCGGCGCTTCACGACTTCGAGGTGGATCGAGCGCCACTGGCCGCAGAGTCTGCGCGAGCAGAGCCTGCAGTTCTTCAGCGTGCAGCCGATCGTGAACGGCCAAGTCGGCGGCGAGCCTGCAAAACAGCTGCCGCTCGTCGACTGGCTGCTGCGCAGCACGCAGTTGCAGGTCCCGGTGTACTGGCTGCTCGGCAGCGACATCGCCGAGCAGAGAATCCTCGAGAAGTTGCCGCACCAGCGTGAGCACGCGTATGCACGCGGCGTGCGCGCTCTCGCCGAGCGAGACTACGCGCGGGCAGTGCCTTATTTCGTGGAAGCCGGGGATCGCGCGCTTGCAGAGTACGCAACCTGCCGCGCCGCCTCGGCGCAGTCGCCGTGCTGATCCCTATGCGAGCTTGCGCAACGTGTGGCGGCGGTTGCGGGTGTAGGGCCGCACTTGCGCCGGCCACCGACCCTTCTCCACCGCCGCTGCCCAGGCAGCGCTGGTCAGCACCTCCGCGCTCTCCAACTCATAGACCGCGCTGTACTTCGGCTCGCCTTCGGCGACGATCACCTTCAGCTCGCCGCCCATGCTCATCTTCAGCGGCGCGAGCGTCATTCGTGTCACGGCCAGCACGCCGGGCACCTTGAGCAACTCTGGGATGTGCTCGGTGTCGTAGACCTCGTTGAAGAGCGCCTCTCTGTCGGCATCGACGTCCATGCTGGCGGTAAACAGATAGCGGGTTCTTGGGTCCATGATGGGGCCTCCACTGCTCAGCGGGTCAGAAATGCAACCTCAACGTCGTCGCGGTGCGGATCGCGGACCGTGAGCAGCCTGCCGTCGGAGAGCTTCAGGAAGGCGTAAACGCGGTAGTTGCAGACGGCGTACAGCGACGGGATCGGCGTGCCATCCAGGAGATCATGGTACTTGTAGATCGACGGATGATAGCCGAGCGTGTGCCCCGTGGCATACGCAAAATCGAACTTGAACGATTCGCCGCAGGTCGCGCGGCTCCAGGCCTTTGTCTCGCCGCGGTGGGTCATCGTGAAGTTGTCCCGCTCGATCACGGCGCTGAGACTGGCGAGCCGCCAGGTGCCGATCAACTCGGGCGCAACCTTGTCCGCCTCGCGCGACTGGCTCGAGGTCTTCATCCAGCGCGTGAGCCCGACGTCTCCCGCCTTCCACCGGTACGATTGGGTGGTCTGCGGAATTCCCGTCGCAACGAAAAAGCAGACGAGCGCGACGCCAAGCAGGATCAGCGCCGGAAATTTGCCGGTCTCGAACCACTGCGATCCGAGCAGCGCGAGGCCGCCGAGCGTCAGGCCGAACGCGATCCACTGCGCGCCGAAGAAGACCTCATCGAAGCCGACGATGTTGAAGCCGGGCCGGGAACCGCCCCCGGCAACCCAGCGGTTGGTCAGCGCCGCGAGCGCCAGAGCTGCGAGGAGGACGTAGAGGGCGGTCTTGTGGGTCACGCCGCGCGCGTGGCGATGCTCAGTCGCCGCCGCGCTTCTGCGCGCTTTCCTGCATCTGCTTGGTGGCCTGGTCGATCTTCTCGTTGGCGCGCTGCTGGGTTCGCTTGCCTTCCTCCAGCTCCTGCTTCTTGATCGCAGCAGCAGTCGCGGCAGTGCCGGCAGTCTCGACGCCGCACGCGGCGAGAACGACGCATGAGACGAATGCGATGGATCGTTTCATGGCGCGATTCTACTCGTAGCGCACGTCGAGGATCTCATAGCGCCTGACCCCGCCCGGCGTCTGCGCCTCGACCACGTCGCCCGCGTACTTGCCGATCAGCGAGCGCGCGATCGGCGAGCTGATCGAGATCTTGCCCGACTTGATATCGGCTTCGTCCTCGCCCACGATCTGCCACGTCACGT
>DASYPC010000271.1:0-8192 GCA_036007105.1 Burkholderiales bacterium
TTCATCACGCACGACGTCGAGGAGGCGGTGTTCCTCGCGAACCGCGTCGTCGTGCTCTCGAAGGGCCGGGTATCGAAGGAGCTCGCGGTGCCGCTCGCGCGGCCGCGCTCGTGGGACCACCTGCTCGAAGACGCGCAGTTCAAGGCGCTGGCGAAAGAAGTGCTCGACCTGGTGCGCGCCGCATGAAGAAGTGGATTTCCCTCAGTGCGGTGGTTTTCTACGTCGCGTGGCAGATCTGGCTGAGCCTCGCTGCGCCCGGGAAAATCGCCGCCGAGCTTGCGCAGGCTCCGTCGGAAAAGATGAACGTGCTCGTCACGCTGCCGTTCCCGCCGGAGCGGTTTCACATCCTCGTCTTCCAGCGCTATGGTAGAGTTTCCGGCACCGTGGACAACGCGATCGAAGTGCGCGGCGTCGCGCGCGCGAACCTCGCCTCGGTCGCGCGGCCGTACTGGGTGAAAAAAGTCGAACCGTTGGGAGGAGGGTAACCATGATTCGCGCGTGCTGTCTCGCTCTCTGCATTGCAATCTTCCCGTCGCTCGCGGTCGCGCAGGCGAAAGCACCGGTGAAGCTCAAGGCCGGAATGGTCACCGGCATCGACCAGGTCGGCCTGCCGATCGCGCTCGAGCGCGGATTCTTCGAGAAATGGGGGCTCGACGTGACGATCGCGCGGCCCTACGCGACCGGCGTGGACGCGCTCAATGCGCTGCAGGCGGGCGAGAGCGAAACGGTGCAGGTCGGAGTGCCGATGATCGGCGCGGTGCTGCGCGGCATGGATCTCGTCGCGCTTGGCAACTACAGCGGCAACGCCACCAAGCTCGGCTCGGACGCGACGATGGCGGTCATCACGCGCGAAGGCGCGGGCGTCACGAAGGACCTGAAGACGCTGAAGGGCAAGAAGATCGCAGCCTCGTTCGGCACGATCAACCATCTCTACATCCTGGCGCTGCTCGACAAGGCGGGGCTCGCGCCGGCAGACGTGTCGCTCGTCAACACGCCGCCGCCGGACATGACCGTAGCGTTGCTCTCGAAGGGAATCGACGCGTTCTCGTGCTGGGATCCCTGGCCGATCGTCGCGCTCAAGGACGTTCCGGGCGCGCAGGAAGTCATTCGCGGCGGCGACGTGATCTCGTATCTCGGCTTCAACGTCGGGCTTCGCCCGTGGGTCGAGAAGAACGGCGAGACGATCGAGAAATTTCTCGCGGCCCTCTCCGAGGCGGACAAGTGGATGCGCGCCAACCCGAAGCAGGCCGCGCAGGTCGCGACGCGCTGGATCCCCGGCATCAAGCCCGAAGTAGCCGAGGCCGCGATGCAGTTCAACATCCAGCAGGCCGATCGAAGGCTTTCGGCGAACAACTATCGCGCGTTGTGGGCGGCACAGGATCGCCTGAATCGCGTCGGGCTGCTCAAATCGACGTTCGACGTGAACAAGCACATCGAGCCGAAGCACATCGTCAAGGTCATGAAGGAGCATCCCGAACTCTTCTCCGACCTGCCGCCGATCCCAGCCAACGTGGCGATCAACCCGGGATTCGTCTTTAGGCCGTAACGGGCGGATCGAGAGCGGCCCTCGCACCATGGGCCTACGCATAGGCGTTGATCTGGGCGGCAGCAAGATCGAGCTGCTCGCGCTCGATCCGCAGGGGCAGGAGCGGTATCGCAAGCGCGTGCCGACTCCGAGAGGCGACTACGGAGCGACGCTCAAGACCGTGACGGCGCTCGTCGGCGAGTGCGAGGAAACACTCGGCGAGCAGGGCACGGTGGGCGTCGGGATTCCCGGAGCGCTGTCGCTCGCCACGGGCCGCGTCAAGAACTCCAACTCGACCTGCCTGACCGGCAGGCCCTTCAAGCAAGATCTGGAAGAGGTTCTCGGTCGCGAGGTGCGGATGGCGAACGATGCCAACTGCTTCGCGCTCTCCGAAGCGACCGACGGCGCCGGCAGGGGCGCGAACGTGGTCTTCGGGGTGATTCTCGGTACCGGGGTGGGCGGCGGGATCGTGGTGAACGGCCGCGTGCTCACCGGGCCCAACGCGATCGCCGGCGAATGGGGGCACAACCCGTTGCCGCTGCCGCGCGGCGACGATCTGCCGTTGCCAGAGTGCTACTGCGGCCGGCAGGGCTGTGTCGAAGCGTACCTGTCCGGCCCCGCGCTCGTGCGCGACGCGGGCGCGGGCATCGACGCGCCGCAGATCGTCGCTCGCGCCGCACAGGGCGATGCGCGTTGTGAAGCAGCTCTCGCGCGCTACGAGGAGCGTCTCGCCCGCGCGCTTGCGAGCGTCGTCAACATTCTCGATCCCGATGTGATTGTGCTGGGCGGCGGCGTGTCGAACGTGGACCGCCTGTACGCCAACGTGCCGCGGCTGTGGCTTCCATACGTGTTTTCCGATCAGGTGTCGACGCGGCTTGCGCGTCACGCGCACGGCGATTCGAGCGGCGTGCGGGGCGCTGCGTGGTTGTGGAACTCCTGACCTAGCTGCTGCGCCCGGTTCTTCCGACCACGATGCGCGCGCCGCGCTCCATCGTCCAGTAGGCCCACGCCCAGTCGATCATCACGACCAGGCGGTTGCGGAAGTTGATCAGGAAGTAGATATGCGCAAGGAGCCACATCAGCCAGGCCGGATATCCCGACAGCTTGAACCGGCCGAAGTACGCGACCGCGGCGTTGCGCCCGATCGTCGCAAGCTGCCCGTAGTCCTTGTAGCGGAACGGGATCGTCGGCTCGCCGCGGATCCGCCGGACGATGTTCATCGCCGTTTGCGTTCCCATCTGTTTCGCCGCGGGCGCGATTCCTGGAACCGGCTTCCCCTCGCTCTGCGCAGCCGCAAGATCCCCGATCACGTAGACCTCGGGGTGTCCTGCAATCGAGAGATCCAGCTGCACGATCACGCGCCCGGCGCGGTCGAGCGGTACGCCGAGCGATGCACCGATCGGCGATGCCGCGACGCCCGCGGCCCAGAGCACGGTCTTCGCAGCCAGCCGGTCGGCGCCGAGCGTGACGCCGTCGGCGTCGACGCCCGTTACCCGCCGGCCGAGCCACACGGTGACGCCGAGCCGCTCGAGCTGCAAGCGCGCCTTTTCGGAGAGGTCGGCAGGATAGGGCGGCAGCACGCGATCGGTTCCCTCGACGAGCACCACGCGCGCGTTGCGCGGATCGAAATTGCGGAACTCGCCATGCAGCGTATGGCGTGCGATCTCGGCGAGCGTGCCGGCGAGCTCGACGCCGGTTGCACCGCCCCCGATCACGACGAACGTCAGCCAGGCCGCGCGCCGGACCGGGTCCGCCTCGCGCTCGGCATGCTCGTACGCAAACAGGATGCGCCTGCGGATCTCGAACGCATCCTCGAGCGTCTTCAGGCCTGGCGCGAACGGCGCCCAGGCGTCGTTGCCGAAGTAGCTGTGCGTAGCCCCGGTCGCCACGATCAGCTGGTCGTAGGGGATTTCCGCGCCGTCCTCGAGCAGGACGCTGCGCCGCGCCGGCTCGATCCGCTTCGCGTCGCCGAGCAGCACGGTCGCGTTCTTCTGCCCTGCGAGAACGTGCCGGATCGGCGCGGAGATCGCGGGTGCCGCGAGACCGGCCGTCGCCACCTGGTAGAGAAGGGGCTGAAAGACATGGTGGTTCGTCCGGTCGAGGATCGTGACGCGAACGGGTGCGCGCCGCAGCGCCTGCGCCGCCCACAGCCCCCCGAAGCCCGCGCCGAGGATGACTACGTGCGGGTTTGCGCTCATCGCGCGGGATAATGGCGGCAATGTCGCCGCAACTCAAGCAGGGGCTGGTGGGGCGGGCAGCGCTCGTGGTCGCAGAAGATCACACGGCGCCGCGGGTGGGCAGCGGCCGGGTCCACGTGCTCGCAACGCCCGTGATGATCAACCTGATCGAGGCCGCCGCGCTCGCCGCGGTCGAGCATCTGCTGCCCGCGGGGCATCAATCGCTCGGCACCGTGCTCAACGTGCGCCATACCGCCGCGACGCCGGTCGGCATGCGCGTGGTCGCGACCGCGGAGGTGATCGAGATCGACGGGCGCACGATCCGCTTCCGCGTCGAGGCGCGCGACGAAAAGGAGCTGATCGGCGACGGCACGCACGAGCGCGTCGTCGTCAACGTCGCGAAGTTCGACCAGCGGGTCCAGCGCAAGCTGTCTCAGTAGGGCCGCGCCCCGAACAACCAGGAGTGCAGCAGCAGGAAGGCCACGTACACCGCAAGGCCGATCAGCGGCTTCGCGATCCCGATCTCCGCTGCGTTGAAACGATTGCGGCCCTGTGCGATGGCAACGAACGGGAGACTCGACGTAGCGTCGGCGAACCGCTTCCAGTCGTCGCCGAGCGTCCTTGCCTTCCTGGAATCGATCAGCGCCATTCCCAGCGCGGACAGCGCGAAAAATCCACCGAAGAAGATCGCCGACTTCAGATCGCCGCGCGCGAGCAGGTGCGCTGCCGCCCACAGCAGGATTCCCCACTGGATCGGATGACGCGTGACGCGCAGGATGCCGCGCGCCGGCTCCTCGGCCTTGAGCACCTTCTCCTGTGCGACCGCGGTCGGATTGCGCGAGAAGACGCCGCAGATGACCAGGATGAACGCGAACGGCATGACGAGCGCCGGCAGAAGGCGCAGGCCCGGCCACAGAGGCTCGACCGGCGCCCTGTTGTACGCGTAGATCATCCAGCCGATCGTCGCGAACGCGACCAGCACGTAGAGCCCGAGATAGCCGCGCTCGCCGGTCGAGCGGACGATGGCGGCTCTGAGCGGAGTGCTGGGAACGAAATGCGTGACGAGGAAGACACCGGTCGCCACCACGAGCTGGATCATCGGGTCCATGTCGGGCCTCTCAGGCGAGCGCCTTGGTCACGATCTCGGCCACGTCGCGCGAAAGGCCCTCTGCGTCGCGGATCCGCTCGAGCTGCGCCCGGGCGTGCGCCTGCCGTTCAGCGTCGAATTTCTTCCAGCGATCGAAGCCCCGCGCCAGGCGCGCCCCGATCTGCGGATTGAGCCGGTCGAGCGTAAGCACCTGGTCGGCAAGAAAAGCGTAGCCCGCACCGTCGGCTGAGTGAAATTGCACCTGGTTCGCGGAAAAAGCAAACAGCAGCGCGTACACCTTGTTCGGCACCTTGAGGTCGAACGCGGGGTGAGCCATCAGCGAGCGCACGCGGTCGAGCGTGTCCGGCCGGCGCGAAGCCGACTGCACCGTGAACCACTTGTCCACGACCAGCGCCTCGTTTCTCCACCGGTCATAGAACGATTCGAGCGCGCCTTCGCGCTGCGCGGCGCCGCTGTTGGCGAGGCAGACGAGCGCGGCGAACGAGTCAGTCATGTTGTCCGCTCGCGTGAACTGCTCGTGGCAAAGCGCGATCACGTCCCTGGTTTCGAGCTCCATCAGCAGCCCGAGCGCCGCGTTGCGCAGCGCGCGCTTCCCGGCCGACACGGCGTCGGGCGCATAGGGACCGGGCACCGTGCCTGCCTTGTACGCAGCGAGCAGTTCCGGCTTCAGCGCCTGGGCGAGGCTGCGGCGCAGCGTGTTGCGTGCGCCGTGCAGGACATCGGGATCGACGACCTCAAGCTGCTCGGCGAGATACGCCTCGGACGGAAGCGTGAGCGCCTCGGCGATGAATGCAGGATCGCGATCCCGCAGCAACTGCCGCACGGCTTCGATGAAGGCGTCCGAAGGAAGTCCGCCCGCCTTGAGGATGAGGTCGCTCGCGAGGCGCTGCCCGGCCTCCCAGCGGTTGAACGCGTCATCGTCGTGCGCCAGCAGCTGCAGCAGGTCGGATTCGCTGTACGGGTAGTGGACATTGACCGGGGCGGAGAACCCGCGCAAGAGCGAGGGGACGGGTGCGGCGTCGAGCCCGTCGAAGACGAAGGATTCCTCCGGCTTCGTGACCGAAAGCACGCGCTCGTGACGGCCGATTTTCACGGCGAACGGAATGTGGAACGGCGGATCCATCGATTGGCGCACGGTGAGCGTGAACGCTCGTCCTTCGGCGTCGTACGTTCCTGCGCACTCGAGCACCGGAGTCCCGGCGACGTCGTACCAGCGCTTGAATTGCGACAGATCGACGCCCGACGCATCCTGCATCGCCCGCACGAAGTCGTCGCAGGTGACGGCCTGGCCGTCGTGCCGCTCGAAATACAGCCGCATCCCGGCCTGGAACTTTTCCTCGCCGAGCAGCGCATGCTGCATGCGTACCACCTCCGCGCCTTTTTCATACACGGTCATCGTGTAGAAGTTGCGGATCTCCATGTACGACTGCGGCCGCACCGGGTGGGCCATCGGCCCCGCGTCCTCGGGGAACTGCCCGGCGCGCAGCATGCGCACCTCGCGGATCCGCATCACCGCGCGCGAGTACGTGTCCGCGCTGTACTCCTGGTCGCGGAATACCGTCAGCCCTTCCTTCAGCGAGAGCTGGAACCAGTCGCGGCAGGTGACGCGGTTGCCGGTCCAGTTGTGGAAATACTCGTGCGCCACGACGCGGTCGATGTTGAGGAAATCCTGGTCCGTCGCCACATCGGGCCGGGCCAGCACGTACTTCGCGTTGAAGATGTTGAGTCCCTTGTTCTCCATCGCGCCGGAGTTGAAGTCGCCGACCGCGACGATCTTGTACTGCTCGAGGTCGAGCTCCAGGCCGAAGCGCCGCTCGTCCCAGCGCATCGCGCGCTTCAGGCAATCCATCGCCCAGGCCGCCTGGTCGAGCTTGCCCGGTTCGACGTAGACCGCGAGCTTCTTCTGCGCGCCCGAGCGCGAAACGAATTCGTCCTCCAGCACCTCGAGGCGTGCGGCGACGAGCGCGAACAGGTAGCTCGGCTTCGGAAACGGATCGTCGAACGTGGCGTAGTGCCGCCCGCCCGGCTCGTCCCCGGAGGCGAGCAGGTTGCCGTTGGAGAGCAGCACCGGGTAGCGGGCCTTGTCGGCGCGCACTGTCGTCCGGTAGAGCGCCATCACGTCGGGCCGGTCGATGAACCAGGTGATGCGCCGGAATCCTTCGGCTTCGCACTGGGTCGCAAATCCGCTGCGCGTCGCGTAGAACCCCTCGAGGCGGCTGTTCTTCTGCGGCACGATCCGGCACACCGTCTCCAGCGTGAAGCGCTCGGGCGCGTCCGCAATGGTCAGCCGCTCGGGAGTCACCGCGTATTGGTTCGCGCGCAAGAGCGCGCCATCGACCGCAACGGAGACGAATTCGAGCTCGTCGCCGTCGAGCTCGAGCGGTGCTTTGCGATCCGCGGCGGCAGGATTGCGCCGCACGGTGAGCGTCGCGCGCACGATGGTGTCGTCGGCGCGGATATCGACGTCGAGCATCACGCGATCGATCAGGAACGCCGGCGGTTGATAGTCCTTCAGATAGAGCGTGCGGGGTTGGGCTTCGCGCATGGCCTGAGTCGAATGTTGCGAGCGCGCTAGTCTAATGGAGTCCGTGGTATTTTCCGTGACATGCCGAGAGCGGCATTTCATCAGTTGCTGCGCATGGCCCGGCTCGCGGAGCCGCCCGTTGAAGACGTCGATTTCATCGGCGCGGACCCGGTATTCCCTACGCGCTATCGTGTCGGAACCGCGGGCGCGGCCGCGCTCGCCGCGATCGGCATCGCGGCGTCCGATCTGTGGAGCCTGCGCACCGGGCGGCCGCGACAGCGCATCGGGGTGAACGTGCGCGCAGCCGCTGCATCCCTTCGCAGCAACCGCTACCTGCGCGTCAATGGCGCGCCGCCGCCGGAGGTGTGGGATCCGCTCAGCGGTTTCTACCCGGTCGCGGGCGGCCGCTGGGTCAGCATCCACAGCAATTTTGCAGCCCATCGCGATGCCGCGTTGCGCGTGCTCGGCACGGCGGCCGATCGCGCTGCGGCCGAGGAGGCGAGCCGCGGCTGGGACGGCAATGCGCTGGAGGATGCGATCCATGCGGCGGGCGGCTGTGCAGGGCTGGCGCGCGGCGCGGCGGAGTGGGAGCAGCATCCTCAACATTCGGCGGTCGCGACCCAACCTCTGCTCGAGATCGTGCGTATCGGTGATGCGCCTCCCCGGCCGCTGCCGTCCGGGGTTCGCCCTCTCGGCGGCGTGCGCGTGCTCGACCTGACTCGCGTGCTCGCCGGTCCGACGTGCGGGCGCACACTCGCAGAGCACGGCGCCGATGTGCTGAAGATCGGCGCGGCGCACATTCCCGACATGAAGACGACCGAGCTCGACACCGGAATCGGCAAGCTCTCCGCGCAGCTC
>DASYPC010000272.1:0-1717 GCA_036007105.1 Burkholderiales bacterium
GCGAACCTCGACCGCTACGTCACGCAGAAGACGCTCGACGGGCTGTTCTTCATGGTCGCCGAGGAAGAAAAGAGGATCCGCGCGAACCCGGTCGCGGCGGGGAGCGAGATCATCCGGAAGGTATTCGGCGCGATGAAGTGACGTCGCGCCTAGTGCGCCTCGTCCCAGTTGTCGCCGACGCCGACATCGACGACCAGCGCCACCTCGAGCTTCGCCACGTTCTGCATCTGCTCGCGTACGGCGTCACTCACTTTCTCCAGCTCATCCTCTGGCACTTCCAGCACCAGCTCGTCGTGCACCTGCATGATGAGCTTTGTCCGCAGCCTTTCCTCCTCGAGCCAGTGCTGCACCGAGACCATGGCGAGCTTGATCAGATCGGCCGCAGTGCCCTGCATCGGCGCGTTGATCGCGGCGCGCTCGGCACCCTGGCGTCGCCCGGGCGAACCTGACTTCATCTCGGGCAGCCAGAGGCGCCGGCCGAAGACCGTCTCGACATAGCCTTCCTTTCGCGCCCGCTCCCGGGTCTGGTCCATGTAGCGCTTCACGAGCGGGTAGCGCGCGAAGTAGGAGTCAATATAGGCCTGCGCGGTGACCCGCTCGATGCCCAGGCCCTGCGCGAGCCCGAAGCTCGACATCCCGTAGATCAGGCCGAAGTTGATCGTCTTCGCGGTGCGCCTCTCGTCTTCGCTCACCTTGTCCAGCGGCAGGCCGAACACTTCCGCCGCGGTCGCGCGGTGCACGTCATGGCCGTGTGCGAATGCATGGCGCAGCCCCTCGTCGCCGGAGATGTGCGCCATGATCCGCAGCTCGATCTGCGAGTAGTCCGCCGACAGGATCTTCGATCCCGGCGGCGCGATGAACGCCTCGCGGATGCGACGCCCCTGCGGCGTGCGAATCGGGATGTTTTGCAGATTTGGGTCGTTCGATGCAAGACGCCCGGTGACCGCGGTGGTCTGCGAGTAGGTCGTATGCACGCGCCCGGTCTGCGCGTTCACCATGCGCGGCAGCTTGTCGGTATAGGTCGACTTGAGCTTCGCGAGCGCGCGATACTCGAGCAGGAGCTTCGGCAGCGGGTAATTGAGCGCGAGCTCGGCGAGCACGTCCTCGTCGGTGGACGGCTGGCCCGAGGGGGTCTTCTTCCTCACCGGCAGCTTCTGGCGATCGAACAGGATCTCCTGGATCTGGCGGGGCGAATTCAGGTTGAACGGCTGTCCGGCGAGCTCGTAGGCCTTCTGCTCGAGCTCGAGCATTTCCCGGCCGAGCTGGTGGCTTTGCGCAGTCAGTCCCGCCGCGTCGAGCAGCACGCCGTTGCGCTCCATTCTGAAGAGCACGGAGAGCACCGGCAGCTCGATCTGCTCGTAGACGTACTTCAATTTTTCGTCGGCGGCGATTTTCGGATAGAGCACGCCGTGCACCGCGAGGGCGCAATCCGCATCCTCGGCTGCGTACTGCGTTGCGCGCTCGATCTCGACGCCCGAGAACGCGATGCGCGCCGCACCCTTGCCGGTGACGTCGTCGTACGAAATCGTCTTCCAGCCGAGGCATCGTTGCGCAAGCGCATCGAGGTCGTGGCGCAGGTGCACCTCGTAGACGTACGACTGGAGCAGCGTGTCGTGCGCGATCCCGGCGAGCGCGATGCCGTGGTTGGCGAGAATATGCGCGTCGAACTTGAGGTTTTGCCCGGCCTTTGCGCGCTGCTCGTTCTCGAGCCACGGGC
>DASYPC010000273.1:0-3518 GCA_036007105.1 Burkholderiales bacterium
GGTGGCAGAACACCGGAAACACCCCCGCGGTGCTGATCTCCGTGGACCTATTCCCGGTCGAGAACATGAAGGACCAGCACATGATGTAACACCCGCATCTGCGCGGGTTCGGTTCGAGAGCGTGACGCGGCCCAACGTGGACCAGCGCCGCGCTCTCAGCCATCAAATGCGATGAAGGAAGGTCATCATCATGAGCAGCACCCGGGTTGACGCGACGCAACCGCACGTGAGTCACGGCTCGACGGGTGCGCTCCTGCGCTCGTTCATCGTCGGCTTGACCGCTTTTCTCACGGTCGTCGATCTGTTCGCGACGCAGGCCATCCTGCCATCGCTCGCCAACGCATATCGTGTCACTCCCGCTGCCATCGGTTTCGCCGTCAATGCGAGCACGATCGGCATGGCCATCGCCGGGCTGGCGGTGGCGTTCTTCAGCAACCGCATCGATCGCCGTCGCGGCATCCTGGCGAGCCTGATGCTGCTTTCAATTCCCACGGCGTTACTGGCGGTCGCGCCCGACCTCACCACCTTCACGGTGTTGCGCATCGCGCAGGGGCTCTGCATGTCGACTGCCTTTGCGCTGACCCTGTCCTATCTCGCGGAACATTGCAGCGCCAGCGATACCGCCGGCGCCTTCGCCGCGTATATCACCGGCAACGTCGCGAGCAACCTGTTCGGGCGCCTGATGTCGGCCGCGCTCGTCGACCACCTCGGACTCGCCGGGAATTTCTATGTCTTTGCCGCGCTCAACCTTGCCGGCGCGGTTCTAGTCTATTTCACGCTCGGCCGGACCCGGCCGATGGCAGCGACCGCGGCGCCCGCGCGTTCACCGCTCTCGATCTGGCGGAACATCTGCGCAACGCGCCGTTGCGAGCGAGCTTCGGCATCGGGTTTCTGATCCTCTTCGCGTTCATCGGGACTTTCACCTACGTGAACTTCGTGCTCGTACGCGAGCCTCTCAGCTTAAGCCGCATGGCGGTCGGGTTTGTCTACTTCGTGTTCCTGCCGTCGATTATCACGACCCCGCTGGCGGGACGTGCAGTCGAGCGCTTCGGCACGCAGCCAACGTTCTGGGGCGCGCTGGCGCTTGCGGGCGCCGGTCTGCCGCTGCTGCTGCTGCCGCATCTCGTCGCGGTCATGGCCGGTTTGATGCTGGTCGGCGTGGGGACATTCTTCGCACAGGCGACTGCGACCGGATTCGTCGGTCGTGCGGCGACGACTGACCGCGGCTCGGCGAGCGGCATTTATCTCGCCTGCTACTTCTTCGGCGGCATCGTCGGCAGCATCGTTCTCGGCCAGCTTTTCGATCGCTTCGGCTGGGCCGCATGTGTCGCCGGCATCGGCGCGGCGCTGCTGCTCGCGGCGTTGCTCGCGTTCCGGCTGAAGAGGGCCGCGCCCGCACCGATGGCGGCGCAGGCTCTCTAGCCGCTGCGGCATTACCTGTGGTGCGCGTTCGCGCGCGCCACAGCCGCAGCGTAAGATAGCCGCCTCCGCACGATGCCCAACAGGGAGGCTGGCATGTCCGACACCGTCCGGCGCGTCGCCATCGTCGGCAGCGTGCGCATTCCCTTCGCGCGCAGCAACACCGCGTACGGGGACGCCTCCAATCAAGACATGCTTACGGCGGCGCTCTCGGGCCTGGTCGACAAGTTCGGCCTCAAGGGCGAGAAGCTGGGAGAGGTCGCCGCCGGCGCCGTCATCAAGCATTCGCGCGACTGGAACCTCACGCGCGAAGCCGCGCAGGGAGCCGGCCTGCATCCGCACACCCCCGCGTACGACGTGCAGCGCGCCTGCGGCACCAGTCTGACGACGACGGTGCAGCTCGCGCAGCGCATCGCCCGCGGCGAAATCGAAGCGGCGATCGCCGGCGGGGTCGATACCATCAGCGACGCTCCGATCGTCTACAGCAAGGCGCTCGCGCGCATCGTGCTCGACAGCGCACGCGGCAAGACGCTCGGCGCACGCGTTCGGCCCTGGCTCCGCTTGCGTCCGCGCGACCTCAAGCCGTCCGCACCTGCAGTGGTCGAGCCGCGCACGGGCCTGTCGATGGGCGAGCACTGCGAGCTGATGGTCAAGGAGTGGAAGATTGGCCGCGCGGAACAGGACGAGCTCGCCCTCGAGAGTCATGTCACGGCGGCACGCGCGTGGCGCGAGGGCTTTTACACCGACCTGGTCGTGCCGTTCAGCGGCCTCGCAACCGACAACAACGTGCGCAGCGACACGAGCCTCGAGAAGCTCGCCGCGCTGAAGCCCGTGTACGATCGGAGCGCGGCCGGCACGCTGACCGCGGGCAACAGCACGCCGCTGACCGACGGTGCGTCGTGCGTTCTGCTGGCATCCGAGACGTGGGCGCAAGCGCGCGGCGCCCCGATCCAGGCCTGGCTCGTGCACTCCGCCGTCGCGGCGGTCGACTACGCCGGCCTGGTCGGCCCGCGCGAGGGCCTGTTGATGGCGCCCACGTACGCCGTGCCGGCGATGCTCGACCGCGCCGGAATCACGTTGCAGGACTTCGATATCTACGAAATTCACGAAGCGTTCGCCGCACAAGTACTCTGCACGCTAAAGGCCTGGGAGTCGGAGGAATATTGCCGCACTAAATTGAAGCGCTCCGGGCCGGTGGGCAGCATCGATCGGGCCAAGCTCAATCCGAAAGGCGGCAGCGTCGCCCTGGGACACCCCTT
This sequence comes from Burkholderiales bacterium, assembly GCA_036007105.1. Taxonomy (GTDB): domain Bacteria; phylum Pseudomonadota; class Gammaproteobacteria; order Burkholderiales; family SG8-39; genus 2-02-FULL-66-14. The sequence continues at coordinate 2,679 of DASYPC010000273.1, forward strand.
TGCGGCGACGGGCACACGCATCGTCGGCACGCTCGCCAAACAGCTTGCCGACCGCGGCTCCGGCCGCGGCCTGATCTCGATCTGTACCGCGGGCGGCATGGGCGTGACGGCGATCCTGGAGCGCTAGCGCGGGCTTTCGTAGGGCTGAATTCATTCGGCCGCGGCGACCCCAGCGACGGGCTTGTGCGAATAAATTCGCATCTACGAAAAACACCGGTGTTCGTAGGGCCGAATTCATTCGGCCGCGCGACCCGAACGATGCGCTTGTGCGAATAAATTCGCACCTACGAAAACATGGGCGACAAAGCCGGCTGAACCGGCGCGCTCGCGCGACGGCCCGACCGGCACGATCGTTGCGTTATTCTTGACCGGACAGACGTAGCTCGAAGGGAGGCGCGCCTGATTCCTCTTGCGTCGCTGTGTCGCGCCCCCGTCGACGGCGCCGCGGGCCGGCTCGCGTTGTAATATTTACCTGTGCCTGGCACAAAACCCCCGTTAGCACTGTCCGACTTCAGGTTCAAGGGACTGTAGACTCGAGGCCTTGGAGAATCGATGAGCGCCCAAGACCGAATTCGCTCCATACGCCTGTCGCTCCGGTTCATCGCGCCGCTGGTGGTAACGCTCGCGCTCCTCGCCTACGCGGTGGTGCCGCTGGTCGATCGGCTGACGCTGCGCTGGTGGGTGAGCGACCTCGACATCCGCTCGCAGCTGATCGCCAACACGATGGAGGAGCAGCTCGCCGACCTGGTCGAACAGGGAGCCTCGGCAAAGATCAATACGCTGTTCACGCGCGCGCTGCAGGACGAGCGCCTGTACGCGCTCGCGTTCTGCGACGAATCC
>DASYPC010000274.1:0-2762 GCA_036007105.1 Burkholderiales bacterium
ATGAATCCCGCGTCGGTGATGAAGCTCGTCACCACGCTCGCCAGCCTCGAAGTCCTCGGTCCCGCCTATCGCTGGCGGACGAACGCTTACCTCGACGGCGTGCTGCGCGAGGGCGTCCTGCAAGGCAGCTTGATTCTGAAGGGGACGGGCGATCCCAAGCTCAGTTTCGAGAGCTTCTGGCTGCTGTTACGGGCGCTGCGTGATCGTGGACTGCGTGAGGTCCGCGGGGACTTGGTGCTCGATCGCTCCTATTTCGCCACCGGCGAGCACGACCCGTCGCGTTTCGATGCAGAGCCGCTGCGCGCTTACAACGTCGGTCCGGACGCGCTGCTGGTGAGCTTCAAGTCCGTGAGCTTCCAGTTCATCCCCGAGCCGGAGTCGGGTTCCGTGCTCGTGCTCGCGCAGCCGCGGCCGGAGCAGCTCGAGGTCGTATCGGTCCTGCGCGCTTCCGGCGGGGCCTGCGGCGAATGGCGCGACAAGGTCCGCGCCGACTTTCAGACGGCATCGAAGCTGCGCGCGATGTTCACCGGCGAGTACCCGGCGAGTTGCGGGGAGCGGACCTGGCACGTCGCGCTGCTCACGCATCCGGAATTCGTCGGCGGAGTGTTCCGGCAGTTGTGGCCGGAGCTCGGAGGCGTGCTCTCCGGCGGCGTGCGCGAGGGCGCCGTGCCGGCGGGAATGAAGCTCTTCTATTCGCACGAGTCTTCCGCCCTCGCCGAGATCGTGCGCGACATCAACAAGTTCTCCAACAACGTGATGGCGCGCCAGCTCTACCTCACGCTCGGCGCGGAAGCCGCGCGCCCGCCCGGCCGGTATGACAAATCCTTCGGCGTCGTGCGCAGCTGGTTGTCGAAAAAAGGGCTCGAGATGCCCGAGCTCGTCATCGAGAACGGCTCAGGACTTTCGCGCCGGGACCGGATCAGCACGCAAAGCCTGGCGGCGCTGCTCGTCCACGCGTTCCACAGCACGGTCATGCCCGAGTTTGTCGCGTCAATGCCGCTCGTTGCCGTCGACGGAACGATGCGCAAGCGCCTCAGGGGCGAAGAGGTCGCCGGCTCCGCGCATATCAAGACCGGCTCGCTCGGCGACGTGCGCGCGATCGGCGGCTACGTGCTCGACCGCAAGGGCCAGCGTCACGCCGTCGTGATGATGGTCAATCACGCGAACGCGCACCTCGCGCAGCCGGCGATGGACGAGCTGCTGCGCTGGGTATACGGAGGGTAACGAGAAGCGTCCCTATTTTTTTTCCAGCCCCAGCTCTTTCCAGAGTGCATCGACCCGGCGCTTCACCGCTTCGTCCATGACGATCGGCCGGCCCCAGGTGCGCGAGGTCTCGCCGGGCCACTTGTTGGTCGCGTCGATGCCCATCTTCGAGCCGAGACCCGACACCGGGCTGGCGAAGTCGAGGTAATCGATCGGCGTATTCTCGGCGATCAATGTGTCGCGCGCCGGATCGACGCGCGTGGTGATCGCCCAGATCACTTCCTTCCAGTCGCGCGCGTTGACGTCGTCGTCGATCACCACGATGAACTTGGTGTACATGAACTGGCGCAGGTAGCTCCAGACGCCGAACATCACGCGCTTGGCGTGCCCGGGATACTGCTTCTTCATGCTCACGACCGCCATGCGGTACGAGCAGCCTTCCGGCGGCAGGTAGAAGTCGGTGATCTCGGGAAACTGCTTGGCGAGCATCGGCACGAACACCTCGTTCAACGCGACCCCGAGGATCGCCGGCTCGTCCGGCGGCTTGCCGGTGTACGTCGAGTGGTAGATCGGCGAGCGCCGCAGCGTGATCCGCTCGATCGTCAGGACGGGAAAGGTCTCCGCCTCGTTGTAATAGCCCGTGTGGTCGCCGAACGGGCCTTCGAGCGCGGTGTCGCCGGGATGAATCGCGCCCTCGAGCACGATCTCGGCCGAGGCGGGGACTTGCAGGTCGCTTCCGAGGCATTTCACGAGCTCGGTGCGAGCGCCCCGCAGCAGCCCCGCGAACTGGTACTCGCCCACCGTATCGGGTACCGGTGTGACCGCGGCGAGGATCGTCGCAGGATCCGCGCCGAGCGCTACCGCGACGGGGAACGGCTCGCCCGGATGCGCGATGCAATGATCGCGGAAATCGAGTGCACCGCCCCGATGCGCGAGCCAGCGCAGGATGACGCGGTTCGGCGCGATGACCTGCTGCCGGTAGATGCCGAGGTTCTGCCGCGGCTTGAGCGGCCCGCGCGTCACGGTAAGGCCCCAGGTGAGCAGCGGCCCCACGTCCGCCGGCCAGCAGGTCTGCACCGGCAGGCGGGCGAGGTCGACGTCCTTTCCTTCCCAGACCACTTCCTGGCAAGACGCCGACGCCAGCTCCTTCGGCGCCATGTCCATTACCTTGGAAAGCATTTGCCGCAACTCGGGGAGTCTTTCCCACAGCTCGCGCAGCCCCCGCGGCGCCTCGGGTTCGCGCAACGCCGCAAGGAGTTTTCCGATCTCGCGCAAGGCGAGCGCGTCCTCGGCACCCATGGCGAGCGCGACGCGGCGCACCGTGCCGAAGAGATTTCCCAGCACCGGAATCGAATGCCCGGTCGGCCGCTCGAAGAGGATCGCCGGGCCGCCGCTCTTCAGCATGCGGTCGCAGAACTCCGTCATCTCGAGGCGCGGCGACACCTCAACAGCGATTCGCTTGAGCTCTCCGAGCGATTCGAGCTGGCCGAGGAAGTCCCGCAGGTCAGCGTATTTCATTCAGCACCCTCGGCAGCAGGATTCCGCCGAAGACCGCGGCG
>DASYPC010000275.1:0-8752 GCA_036007105.1 Burkholderiales bacterium
GCCGAAGTGCAATGGGGCGATTGCGATGCCGCCGGCATCATCTTCTATCCGACCTATTTCCGCTGGTTCGACGCCGCGACCTGGGCGCTCTTCGGCTCGGTCGGGCATGGCGTCAAGGCAATGATCGAGCGCGGCAGGGTCATGCCGGTGGTTGCGGCGCAGTGCGACTTCGTCACGCCCGCGGAGCCGGGTGATCAGTGCGAGGTGCGCTCGCGCATTGCGCGCTGGGGAGCAAAGTCGTTCGTCGTGTCGCATGAGGTGGTGCGGGCCGACGGCACGACGCTCGCCCGCGGGAGCGAGACGCGCGTCTGGGGCCGGCATGTCGCCGGGCCCGGTTCGCCGATAAAGGGTCAACCGATCGGCGACGACGTGAAGGCGTTGTTTCGCGCCTCCTAGATGAGGCTGACCGCCGAAGAGCAGGCGATGCTCGAGGGCCGGCGCGGCGAGCCGGTACGCGAGGCAATTCGCTACCAGATCGAGGTCGGCGAGTTCTGGGGTGCCGAGCGCTTCGTGCCCATTACCAACGCGCACATGATGGGCGACATCGAGGTGATGGGTGATGGCGGCTTCGGATGGCTGCGCCGGGCCTGCGAGCAGCAGGCGCGCTGCGCAATCCCGATCACCACCAACGCGCGCTGCATCGACTTCGAATTCGCCGAGCGGCTCGGCCAGGACCCGGCCGAGGCTGACAAGGAGCGCGGCATCATCCGCGTCCTGCGCGAGATGAACGTCGTGACTACCGACACCTGCATCAACTACCAGACGATCTACCAGCCGCATCTTGGAGAGCATGTGGCGTGGGGCGATACCGGTACCGTGATCTACGCCAATTCCGTATTTGGCGCGCGCAGCAATTTCGAAGGCGGACCGGCTGCATTTGCCGCTGCGCTGACCGGCCGCACGCCGCAGTACGGCTTTCATCTCGAACGCCATCGCAAGGGGACGCTCGTCGTGCACCTCGAGGCGCAGCTCGACGATCTCGCCGATTGGGGTGCGGTCGGAAAGATCGTCGGCGAGAGGCACCAGAACTACTTTGCGGTGCCGGTGTTCGTGGGCATGCGACGCGCCCCGGTGGCCGACGAGCTGAAGCACCTCGGGGCGGCGCTTGCGAGCTATGGGTCGATGGCCATGTTCCACATGCTTGGCGTCACGCCGGAAGCGCCGTCGCTCGAAGCGGCACTCAGCGGAAACTGGCCGGTCGAAGAGATCCGGATCGACGACGCCGCGATCGAGCGCGTGTACTCCGGTTACGACCTGAAGGATCGCAGCGCGAGCCTGGTGGTGTTCTCCGGTCCGCAGCTTTCCTTGCTCGAGATGAAGTCTCTCGGCGCGATGTTCCGCGGCCGCACGCTGCATCCGGGCGCGCAAGTGTTCGTCACGACTTCGCACGGCGTGAAGGGCGCGGCGCGCGAGCTTGGCTACCTTGCAGAGATCGAAGCGGCGGGTGCAACCGTGCTGCAGGGCGTGTGCTTCTACATCCTGCAGAATCTCTCGCAGATGCGCGTGCGAAACGGCTGGACGAACCTGATCTCCAATTCCGCCAAGATCGTCAACATCATCGGCGCCCACCGCTTCAACACCATCCTGCGACGCACTCGCGATTGCGTCGAGATCGCCTGCACCGGGAAGCTCCATTGAGCGCGCCGCTCGCCACGATCCAGCTGCAGCGTGCGTTCGGCCCGGTCGTGGAGGGCGAGGCGATCCTGTCCGCAGAAGGATTCTCGCCGCGCTACGACCTCGATCGCTGGAGCGGCGTGATCACGAAGCCCGGTCACAAGCTGGAAGGCACGAACCTCCGCGACAAGATCTGCTTCTTCCCGACCGCCAAGGGCGGCATCGCCGCCGGCTGGGCGTTCTACGATCTCAAGCACAAGGGAATCGCCCCGAAGGCGCTCGTCTTTGGAGTCACCAACCCGGTGATGGTGCAGGGCGCCGTGTTCGCGAACATCACGATCAGCGAAGGTTGGTCGCCGCACCCGGCGGAAGTACTGAAGACCGGCGACTGGGTGCGCGTCGATCCGCAGCGCAAGGTGATCGAGCTCTTGCGCCGCGCGGACTCGCCCTAGAAATCGAAGAACACCGTCTCCGCTTTTCCCTGCAGGACCACGTTCCACTCGAGCACGCCCTTGCGGCCAGCGAGTTTCTTCGCGATCAAAGTCGCGCGCCGTGCCGGCGGGACCAATCCGAGCAGCGGGTCCTTCGCGTTCGCCGGCTCGCCGGGAAAGTAGATCCGTGTGGCGAGGTGCTTGAGCGAGCCGCGCATGAACACCGCGATGACGAGGTGCGGGGCCTGAGCTACCCCGGCCGGTCCCGGAACGCTGCCGGGCTTGATGGTTGAAAAGCGGAACGCGCCTTTCGAGTTGGTCGGAATCCGGCCAAACCCCTTGAACCCCGGCTCGACGGATTTTTTCTGCGTGTCCTCGGGGTGCGCGTACTTGCCTTGCGCGTTCGCCTGCCACACCTCGATCATCCCGTCGCCGACTCCGCCACCATCGCCGTCGAGAAGCCGGCCTTGGATCGTCACACGCGTGCCCTGCACGCCGGGCGCGGCAATCCGGTCCGTGTTGAGCCACGCGAGCCCGATATGCAGGAACGGCCCCACCGTTTGATTGCCGGTTGCGTAGAGGCTCATCGTTCGTTTTTCTCCATGGGTGTTGCGTCCCGCCCTCGCAGGACGATGTCGAAGCGATAGCCGAGCGCGTGCTCGGGAACCGTGCTTTCCCAGTCGAACACCGACACCAGGCGGCGCCGCGCTTTCTCGTCCGCGATGCAGCAGTACATCGGGTCGTACTCGAGCAGCGGATCGCCCGGGAAATACATCTGCGTGACGAGCCGTGTGAGAAACGCCGGGCCGAACAGCGAGAAGTGAATATGCGCCGGGCGCCAGGCGTTGTAATGGTTGCGCCAGGGATATTCTCCGGGGCGGATCGTAACGAAGCGGTAGCGGCCTTCGGCATCGGTCAGCGTGCGTCCGGCGCCTGAAAAGTTCGGATCGAGCGGCGCGTCGTGCTGGTCGGTACGGTGCGGATAGCGGCCGGCGGCGTTGGCCTGCCAGATCTCGATCAGGGTATGCGGAACCGGCTTGCCGTTCTCATCGAGCACGCGGCCGGCGACGATGATGCGCTCGCCGATCGGCTCGCTCTTGTGCTGCCGTGTCAGATCATGATCGCCTGGCTTGACATCATCGGAGCCGAAAATCGGGCCGGTCAGCTCCGAGAGCGTCTGCGGCGCGATGACGAGCGGCTGGGTCGGGTGGCGTTTCGCGGTCGAAGCGTACGCAGGGTAATCGTAATCGGGCTGAGTGCCAGGGTGCGGACGCCGATAACCGCGGAGCTTGCTCATCGTTCCATTCCTTTGATTGCGAGCGGCGCCCCGGTCATGCGCTGCAACTCATTGAACTCCAGGCCTTCCACCATCTCGACGACCGTCAGTCCGCGATCCGTCACGTCGATGACCGCAAGATCGGTGTAGATGCGATCGACGCACTGCATCGCGGTCAGCGGACACGTGCAGCGCGCGACGATCTTGGGTTCGCCTGCCTTCGTGACGTGCTCCATCATCACGAAAACGCGTCGCGCGCCGATGGCGAGATCCATCGCGCCGCCCACGGCAGGAATGGCATCCGGCTCGCCGGTATGCCAATTAGCGAGATCGCCTTTCGCGGAAACCTGGAACGCGCCGAGCACGCAAATGTCCAGATGGCCGCCGCGCATCATCGCGAACGAGTCGCCATGGTGGAAGTACGCGCCCCCGGTGAGCAGCGTGACGGGCTGCTTGCCTGCATTGATCAGATCCTCATCCTCCTCGCCCTTTGCAGGCGCCGGCCCCAGCCCGAGAATGCCGTTCTCGCTTTGCAGGAAGACGTCGCGGTCTTTCGGCAGGTGGTTGCCGATCATGGTCGGCAGTCCGATGCCCAGATTGACGTACGTGCCTTCCGGAATGTCGCGCGCGACTCGAGCGGCGATCTCATCACGGCTGCGGCGTTTCATGGCTGCTGTTTCCTCATCGGTACGACGCGCTGCACGAAAATTCCCGGCGTGACGATGACTTCCGGATCGAGCGCGCCGAGGGGAACGACCTCCTTCACCTGCGCGATCGTGCACTTCGCCGCGCGCGCCATGATCGGGCCGAAGTTGCGCGCCGCCCTGCGGTAGACGAGGTTGCCCCAGCGATCGCCCTTCTCCGCCTTGATGAACGCGTAATCGCCGTGGATCGGCATTTCCAGCACGTAGTCGCGGCCATTGATCGTGCGCGTCTCCTTGCCCTGCGCGAGGAGCGTGCCGTAGCCCGTCGGCGTGAAGATGGCACCGAGTCCCGCTCCGGCGGCCTCGATGCGGCAGGCGAGATTTCCCTGCGGCACGAGCTCAAGCTCGATGTCTCCGGCGCGGTACAAGCCGTCGAACACCCACGAATCCGCCTGGCGCGGAAAGGAACAGAGGATCTTCCTTACTCTCTTTGTTTTCAGCAGCGCTGCGAGACCGGAATCGGCGTTGCCGGCATTATTGTTGACGATCGTGAGGTCCTTCGCGGTGTGGCCGATCAACGCATCGATCAGCTCGGAGGGCATGCCCGCATTGCCGAAGCCGCCGATCAGGATCGTCGCGCCGTCGCGAATATCGGCGACCGCGGCGTCGAACGAATGTACGGTCTTGTCGATCATCGTCGTCTCGCGCCCAGGAACGCAAATCTAACCCATCGGCAGGCCGACGTAATTCTCGGCGAGCGCTGTTGCCCCGGCGATCGAGCTGGTCACGTAGTCGAGCTCGGCAAGCTGCATCCGGTACTGGAACTCGCCGCCGCCCGGGAAGCGGTGCAGCATCGAAGTCATCCACCATGAGAATCGCTCCGCTTTCCAGACGCGCCGCAGCGCGACCGAGGAATACTCATCGAGCGATTCCGTGTTGCCGGAGGCATAGAACCGCTCGAATGCCTGTGCCAGGACCCGGACGTCGGCGACTGCCAGATTGAGCCCCTTGGCGCCCGTAGGCGGCACCACGTGCGCGCAGTCGCCCGCCAGATAGAGCCGCCCGTATTGCATCGGCTCCACAACGAAGCTGCGCATGCCGACGATCACCTTGCTGAAGATCGCGCCCTCTTTCGGTGCCCAGCCATCGTGCGTGGCGAGGCGCCGTCGAAATTCCGCCCAGATTCGATCGTCCGACCAGTCCTCGAGCCGGTCGGCCGGATCGACCTGCAAGTACAGGCGCTGGATGTCGGGGGAACGCGTGCTGACGAGCGCGAAACCGCTCTCGTGCAGCGCATAGATCAGCTCGCTCGACGAAGGCGGCGCGCTGCAAAGGATGCCGAGCCAGCCGAACGGGTATGTTTTCTCGTAAACGGTCAGCACGCCCGACGGAATGCTCGGCCGGCACACGCCATTGGTGCCGTCGCAGCCGGCGATGCAGTCGCAGGCGAGCTCTTCCAGCGACCCCTCCTTCGTGCGAAAGCGAATCCGCGGCGAGGCGGTATCGAGGTCGTAGACGCTGACGTGGCTGACTTCGAACAGCACGCGGCCCCCAGCGTCCAGGCGCGCCCTGATCAGGTCCTTGAGCACTTCGTGCTGCGCGTACACCATTACCGATTTCCCGCCGGTGAGCGACGGAAAATCGATGCGGTGGCCGCGAGCACCGAAGCGCAGCTCTATTCCGTGATGCTCGAGGCCTTCGCGCGCCATGCGCTCGCCCAGGCCGGTACCGTTCAGGATGTCGACCGTGCCCTGCTCCAGCACGCCTGCGCGGATCGTTGCTTCGATCTGCGCGCGGCTGCGGTTGTCGAGCACGACCGATTCGATTCCCCGCAGATGCAGCAGGTGCGACAGGAGCAGCCCGGCGGGGCCGGCGCCGACGATTCCTACCTGCGTGCGCATCGACGCTCGCTGATCAGGGCTCGGCGTCGGGCTGCTTCGCAGGCTGCGCGCGATCGAACGCCTCGAGCTTCATGCATTCGTCGAAGATGCGCATGACCGTCGGGAAGGACGCGGTGTCGCACTCGAAGCGCTTGGCGTTGAATACCTGGGGAACCAGGCAGCAATCGGCCATCGTCGGCGCATCGCCGTGACAGAACCGCCCGGTGCCGGGAAAGTGTGCGAGGCTTGCTTCAACCTTGGCGAGCCCGTCCGCCACCCAGTGGCGGTACCAGGCGCTTACCTGCTCCTCGGTCTGATTCATTCCCTTGCGCAGATGGCTGAGCGTGCGTGCATTGTTGAGCGGATGAATCTCGCAGGCCACGAGGAGCGAAAGCGCGCGAACGCGCGCCCGTTCGAGCGGGTCCGCGGGAAGCAGCGGCGGTCGCGGGAAAGTTTCATCGAGGTACTCGATGATCGCCAGCGATTGCGTGAGCACATGGCCGTCGTCGAGCACGAGCGCCGGCAGCAGCGACTGCGGATTGACCGCGGCGTAGGCGGGCTTGCGCTGCTCGCCCTTGGCGAGATGCACGAACGCGGCTTCGTAGGTGAGCGCCTTCAGATTGAGCGCGATGCGCACCCGGAACGGCGACGAGCCGCGAAAGAACGTGTAGAGCTTCACAGCGCCGGGATGATCCTGACTTTCAGCTCGCCGATGCCGTCGACCGAAGCGTGCAGCTCATCGCCCGGCTGCACCGGGCCGACCCCGGCGGGCGTGCCGCTGTAGATCAGATCGCCCGGCTCGATGGTGTAGAAATGGGACAGGTACTCGATCTGCTCGGGAACCGACCAGATCATCTCGGCCAAGTCGGCCTTCTGGCGCTCCTTGCCGTTCACCTGCAGGCGAATCGCGCCGCTCGCCGGGTGGCCGATTTTCGCCGCCGGCGCAAGCGCGCTGCACGGCGCGGCCTCGTCGAAATCCTTGCCGAAGTCCCACGGCCGGCCCTTGTCCTTGCCGATCTGCTGCAGGTCGCGGCGCGTCATGTCGAAGCCGACTGCGTAGCCGAAGACGTATCCGGTGGCGTCCTTGGCCGCGATGCGCCGCCCCTGCCGGGCAATCGCGACCACCATCTCGGTCTCGTAGTGGAGATTGGAAGTCTTCGGCGGATAGTGGACATCGCCCCCGAGCGGGATCAACGCGTGCGCGGACTTGATGAAGAAAAACGGCTGCTCGCGCCCGTCGCCGCCCATTTCCTTCTGGTGCTCGACGTAGTTGCGGCCGACGCAGAAGATGCGGCGCACGGGGAAGGAATCGGTGGCGCCAAGGATCGGCAGCGCCGGCGGGGTCCAGATCGGAATCACGTAGGCCATGCTCGGTTCTCTCAAAGGAATGAAAACGAACGTGCGCAAATGCGCGGAGGGGCAAATTCTAGCCCTTGCCGTAGAGCTCGCGCGCCAGCATCTCGCTCAGGCGATAGCGCTGCACCTTCCCGGTGGCGGTGCGCGGGATCTCGGCGATGCCGCGCACCCATTTCGGCCGCTTGAAGCGCGGCAGCCTCGCTTCGCAGGCGCGCTGTGCAGCCTCAAGGGCTGCAGCCGCATCCCCGTGCGCCGCGACGAAAAGCGCCAGCCGGTCGAACCCATCGATATCGACGACGCGGACACAAGCCGCCTCGGCGATCAAGGGCTCGCCCGCGACCGCCTGCTCGATCTCGGCGGGCTGCACGTACTGTCCGGCGATCTTCAGCAATTCGTCGCTCCGCCCATGGTGGGTGTACAGCCCCTCGGCGTCGCGCTGGAACAGGTCATGGGTGCAGAACCAGCCGTCGCGGAACTGCGCGCGCGTCGGTGCGGGAAGGTTCGCATACCCGAGGGCAAGCGCAGGATGCTTCACCCAGAGGACGCCCGGCTCATCCGGTGGTACTGCCCCGCCCTCTTTCGCCGCGAGCCGGACTTCCACTCCGCGTAACGGCTTTCCAGGCCGTGCTGCGCCGGCAAGCCCGCGAGGCGTCACCATGCAGACGCCGAACGTCTCCGACATTCCGTAAATCGAAAGCAGCTCGCCTCCGGTCGCCTGCATCCAGCGCACCGCCAGCGGCTCCGGAATCCGTTCGCCGCCCGAGAGGAAATGGCGGACCGAGCGGAACGGTTCGAGCTTGCGGTCCGGAAGCGCTGCGAGGCGGCGATAGAAAGACGGAACGCTCGCGAATACGGCCGGACGCTCGCGCGCAACGACCTCGCACGCTTCGTCGATCTCGGGCCAATCCGGATGCAGCACGGCCGTCAGGCCATGTGCAAGCGATCCGAGAAATCCATGATCGAGCGCATAGGCGAAGAACAGCTTCGAGGTGACGAAGACCTTGTCGCCGGACGCGAGCGCGAGCGTCTCGCCGTAGACCTGGCCTGCCGAAAGTACGTCCTTGTGCGAGTGGACGATGCCCTTCGGCTTTCCCGTGGTGCCCGAGGAGTAGAGCCAGAACGCCGGATCGTGAGGCTGCGCGGGGTGCGCACCGCAGGCTGGCGTCGCGCGCGCAAGCAACTCGCGCCAAGCGCGCATGCCCGGTGGAGGATCCTTCCCCGCTACCGCGAGGATGCCGCGCTGCGCAAACTCGGCAGCCAGATCCGGGCGCGCTTGAACGAACCGGTCTTCGACGAGCGAGACCCGCACTTCGCTGTCCGCGCAAACGTATCGATATTCCGCTTCGGAAAGGCGCGTGTTGAGCCCGATCGCAACCGCGCCGGCGTGCACCGCGCCAAGCCACGCCGCGGCATATTCCGGCGTGTCGCGCAGCAGGAAAAGCACGCGCTCACCCGGCGTCACGCCCAGTGCGCGGTACGCGGACGCGGCGCGCGCCACCTGTTCGGCAAGCTCGGCGTACTTGATCGAAGCTCCGGTGCAGCGAAACGCGA
>DASYPC010000276.1:0-4902 GCA_036007105.1 Burkholderiales bacterium
GCACGATGTCGCCCACCACCGCGACGCGCAGCCGGGTGAAGTCCTTCTTGTAGTGGCGGATCGTGAACAGGTCCAGCAGTCCCTGCGTGGGGTGCGCGTGCCGGCCGTCGCCCGCATTGATCACGTGTTCGTGCGGCTTGACGTTGCGCGCGATGAGGAACGGTGCGCCGCTCGAGGCGTGGCGCACGACGAACAAGTCGGCGTGCATCGCCGAAAGGTTCGCCACGGTATCGAGCAGCGACTCGCCCTTGCTCTGCGAGGACACCGCGATGTTCAGGTTGATGACGTCTGCCGAGAGGCGCTTGGCGGCGATCTCGAAGGTGGTCCGCGTGCGCGTCGAGGGCTCGAAGAACAGGTTGAACACGCTCTTGCCGCGCAGCAACGGGACCTTCTTGATATCGCGTTCCGTCACGCCGACGAACGACTCCGCGGTGTCGAGGATCTGCACCACGATCTCCCGCGGCAAGCCTTCGATGGACAGCAGGTGCTGCAGCTCTCCTTTCGCGTTCAGCTGCGGGTTACGCTGCACGTTCTAGCTCAAGGTGCAGCGAACCGTCTTCGCGGCGCTTGAGACGCAGCCGCATCCCTTCCGGCACCTGGACGCTCGCGCCGCAGTGCTGCGCACAGATCGGCAGCTGCCGGCCGCCGCGATCGGCAAGGATCACGAGCGAGATGCTGCGCGGCCGCCCGTAGTCGAACAGCTCGTTCATCGCGGCGCGCACGGTACGCCCGGTATAGAGCACGTCGTCGACCAGCAGCAGGTCGCGGCCCTCGACATCGAACGGGATCTTGGTGCGCTTGGGATCGTGCTTGAGGCCTTCCTTGTGGTAGTCGTCGCGGTAGAACGCGATGTCCATCAGGCCGAGTGGCGTTGCTAGCGCGAGCATCGAGTGCAGACGCTCCGCGAGCCATGCGCCCCCGGTGTACAGGCCGATCATCGCGAGCTGCGGCGTCGCCAGAGCGCGCAGCTCGTCGGCGAGACGCGGCAGCAGCGCTTCGGCGTCAGGCAGCGCGTGCATCGAAGTATTGCTCCAGGATCAGCTGCGCGGCAACCGAATCGACCGCAAGGCGCCCGGCCTTGCGGCCGCGCAGGCGCTGCTCGGCTTCGAGCGAGGTAAAGCGCTCGTCCACCAGCTCGACGGGAAGACGAAAGCGGCCGCGCAGCTGGCGCGCGAAGCGCTCTGCACGCCGGGTCAGGTCGTGCGAGGAGCCGTTTGCGGCGAGCGGCAGCCCCACGACCAGCCGTGCCGGCCGCCACTCCGCGACCAGGCCGCCGATCGCCGCGAAGCGCGCATCGCCGGCGAGCGCGATGCCCGGCAGCGGGTGCGCGGTGCCGGTCTCGGACTCGCCCACGGCAACGCCGATGCGGCGGATACCAAAATCGAAAGCGAGGATGGTGGCGCGGTGCGTCTCAGGCATGTCCCGCCTGGTCCGCGAGGCGCGCGAAATCCAGACCGAGCAGCTCCATCGCCGCGGCGAGCCGTTCCTCGGCGGGGAGATCGAAGATGATCGCGTCCTTGGCTTCCACCGTCAGCCACGCGTTCTGCGACAGCTCATGCTCGATCTGTCCGGCGGACCAGCCGGCATAGCCCAGCGTGACCAGGATCTTCGGCGGACCTTCGCCGCGCCCGACCGCTTCGAGGATGTCCTTCGAGGTCGTCAGCCCGATCGCGTCGCGCACGCGCAGCGTCGATTGCCATTGCCCGGCCGGCGTGTGCAGCACGAAGCCGCGATCGGTCTGAACCGGGCCGCCGAAGTAGATCGGCGCATCGCGCATCTCGCGCCCCTCGAGCGTCAGCGACAGGCGCTCGAACAGCGCCTGCAGGGTCATGTCGATCGGGCGGTTGACGACGATTCCGAGCGCGCCCTGGTCGCTGTGCTCGCAGATGTAGGTCAGCGTCTTCGAAAAGTACGGATCGACCATACTCGGCATGGCGATCAAAAAATGATGGGTCAGATTGATCGAAGACACGCGCGGCCCATTCTACTCCCGGACCGTTGGCGGGACCTATATCTCCACCATTTCGAAATCCTCCTTGCGCGCGCCGCATTCGGGGCAGGTCCAGTTGATCGGGATGTCTTCCCAGCGCGTGCCTGCTGCGATGCCTTCGCCGGGAAGACCCTTCTCCTCCTCATAGACGAAACCGCAGATGAGGCACATCCAGGTCCGGTAGCGCACTTGATTTTCGGCCATGAAGAGAGCGCAAGGTCGTGAGTTAAAATCGGCCGGCATCTTAACGCATTCCCGCGAGGCGTCCGCCCGCGGCGGCGCCGGGCGCACCAACATGTCCACGCATCCTCCGATCGTAATGACCTTTGCGGCGACCGATCCTACCGGCGGGGCGGGCCTGCAGGCCGACGTCGTGACGCTCGCGAGCCTTGGCTGCCATCCGGTGACGGTAACGACTGCGATCACCGTCCAGGACACACACGGCGTGCGGAGCGTGCGCGCTCTCGAGACGAACTGGGTCATCGAGCAGGCACGCGCAGTGCTCGACGAAATGCCGATCGCCGCCTTCAAAGTCGGCGTGCTCGGCTCCGTCGAAAATGCCACCGCTCTCGCCGAGCTGATCGCGCAGCACCGCGGCACGCCGCTCGTGCTCGACCCGGTACTGACCTCGGGTCGCGGTGACGCGCTCGCATCGGAAGCGACGATCGAGGCGCTGCTCGAGTATTGGCTGCCGCTCACAAGGGTGCTGACGCCAAACAGCGTGGAAGCCCGCCGGCTCGCGGGCGCCTCGCCGAGCGCCGAACTGGACGAGTGCGCCGCCCGGTTGATCCGCCGCGGCGCTGCCTACGTCCTCATCACGGGCACGCACGAGCCGGGTGCGGAGGTGCTCAACACACTCTACGGCCCGGCCGGCGCACAACACACGCACCGATGGCAGCGCCTCGTCGGTACGTACCACGGCTCGGGCTGCACGCTCGCCTCCGCGATCGCGGCACAACTCGCCCTGGGATTGTCCTCGCCGGACGCTGTGCGCGTCGCGCAGGAATACACCTGGCGCACGCTCGCGAGCGCCTTTCGGCCCGCCGCCGGCCAACACATTCCGGATCGGTTGTACTGGGCGCACGACGCGCGGCGCGCGGCGATCCGATGACATTGCGCGGGTTGTACGCAATTACGCCCGATGACGCGGATTCCTCGCGGCTCGAGGAACGCGTTCGCGCGCTGCTTGCCGCTGCCGCCTCAGGCTGCGCCGCGCTCCAATACCGAAACAAGACCGCAAGTCCCGGGCTGCGGCTGGAGCAGGCACGGCGGCTCTCGCTGCTTGCGCGGACAAGCGGCGTGCCATTCATCATCAACGACGACATCGGGCTCGCGGCCGCGGTGGGCGCCGACGGCGTTCACCTGGGCCGCGAGGATGGCGAGATCGGCGCGGCGCGGCGCGCACTGCCCGGGAAGCTCCTCGGTGTCTCGTGCCACGACTCCATTGCGACAGCGCGGGCCGCAGTCGCCGCCGGCGCAGATTACGTGGCGTTCGGCAGCGTCTTTCCGTCCGGCACGAAGCCCGGTGCGGTGCGTGCGCCGCTCGGCCTGTTCCGCGAAGCGGACGCCCTAGGCGTGCCTCTGGTTGCGATCGGCGGCATCACGCTCGAAAACGCCGCGAGCGTGCTGCACGCAGGCGCGGACGCGCTCGCGGTGATCTCGGCGCTGTTCGACGCGCCTGAAATCGGCGCGCGCGCGCGCGAGTTCATCCGGCTGTTTGCCACCGAACCCCGGGCGGCTGCATGAGCAAGCGCAACGAGGAACTCTTCCGGCGCGCGCAGCGTCATATCCCCGCCGGCGTGAATTCTCCGGTGCGCGCATTTCGCGCCGTGGGTGGTGCGCCGCCGTTCTTCGAGCGGGCGCACGGCCCGCACTTGTGGGACGCAGACGGCAAGCGCTACATCGACTACGTCGGCTCCTGGGGACCGATGATCGTCGGACACACGCACCCGCTCGTGGTCGAGGCGGTACAGGCGGCCGCGTCGCGCGCACTTTCCTTCGGCGCTCCGACCGAGATTGAGATCGAACTGGCAGAGAGAATCTGCAAGCACGTGCCGTCGATCGAGCTCGTGCGGCTTGTCTCCTCGGGAACCGAGGCGACGATGAGCGCGCTGCGCCTGGCGCGCGGATTCACCGGCCGCGATCTGATCGTGAAGTTCGAGGGCTGCTACCACGGCCACGCTGATTCGCTCCTCGTGAAAGCAGGGTCGGGCGCGCTCACATTCGGCAATCCAAGCTCGGCCGGCGTGCCTGCCGACACCGCTGCGCACACGCTCGTTCTCGACTACAACGATACGGCCCAGGTGAAAGCGCTCTTCGAGAACAGAGGCAAAGAAATCTCCGGGGTGATCGTGGAACCCGTGGCCGGCAACATGAACCTGGTGCTGCCGAAGCCCGGTTTCCTGGAGGCGCTTAGCGAAAACTGCACGCGCCACGGCGCAGTGCTGATCCTGGACGAAGTGATGACTGGATTTCGCGTGGCGCTCGGCGGCGCGCAAGCGCACTACCGCATCCGGCCGGATCTGACGACGCTCGGAAAGGTGATCGGCGGCGGGCTGCCGGTCGGCGCGTTCGGGGGCAGGCGGGACATCATGGAAAGAATTGCACCGCTCGGGCCCGTCTATCAGGCCGGAACGCTATCGGGGAACCCGGTTGCCGTGGCGGCGGGGCTGGCAACGCTCACGCTAGTAGAGACGCCTGGGTTTCAGGAAGGAATTTCCCAGACTGCAAAAACGTTGACTTTGGGACTCCTAGAGCAAGCTCGCAGAGCCAAGGTCGTTTTTTCCGCCCAGGCGATCGGCAGTATGTTCGGCCTCTATTTCCGCGCTACCCCGCCCACGAGCTTCGCCGAAGTCATGCAGTGCGACCGCGAGAAATTCAACCGGTTCTTTCACGCCATGCTCGAACGCGGC
>DASYPC010000277.1:0-3516 GCA_036007105.1 Burkholderiales bacterium
ATTAGCAGCACACGTTTGGCTTCCGTCCGTGGCAGCGCGCCGCTCAACGCGAACGTTGGGCGTTACTAGAACCGCAACGCAAATGACTAAGCGCGTCTACCACAAGCTCACGATCATCGCTTCCTCTCCCCTGACGGAGATCTGGCTCGGTCATGATTGCGGGCACCTCGTCCAGATGGAAGTGGATGCGCTACGTACAAGCGTGCTGGCGACTCATCGTGACCCGCGTCTGATCTAGCTCAAAGCGCGCCGCCGGTGCGCTGCTACAGTCAAGGTGCCTCGCCAATTCCGGCTTCGCCGGAACCCGAGGTCGAAGGCTCGGGATATCCCTATCCCCCGGCCGTTGCAAGGCTCCCATAGGAGCTCACGCAGAGCCCGCCGCCATCCAGTGGCGGGCTTCGCATTTGCGCATCTCGGAAATGTTTCCCGTTCGGTACGACCACCACGAGGTAGTCGCAGTCGTTTTGTTGATGCAAATCAACCTGAGCACCGGCCCACCGCGGTACTAAGCAGTCGAGCGATCAAGATGGTTACGGAGGAAGCATGACGAGGCTTGCACCCGCCCGGCGCAGCGGCATCCAGGTGCTGCGCGATCCCCTGCTCAACAAGGGCACCGCCTTCACCGAAAAGGAGCGCAACAAGCTCGGGCTGCGCGGCCTGCTGCCGCCGCACGTGCACACGCAGGAAGAGCAGGTGCAGCGCTACCTCGCGCACCTGCGCGATCTCCCGAGCCCGCTGGAGAAGTTCATCGACTTGAACGCGCTGCACGACCGCAACGAGGCGCTGTTCTTTCGCGTCATCGCCGAGAACCCGGACGAGATCATGCCGCTCATCTACACCCCGACGGTCGGCCTCGCCTGCCAGAGTTTCGGCTACATTTTCCAGAGGCCGCGGGGGCTATTCATCGGCGCCAACGACCGCGGCCGCATCGCCAGGGTGCTGCGCAACTGGCCGCGGCGCGACGTCGGCATCATCGTCGTCACCGATGGCGAGCGCATCCTCGGCCTGGGCGACCTGGGCGCGAACGGCATGGGTATTCCG
This sequence comes from Burkholderiales bacterium, assembly GCA_036007105.1. GTDB lineage: Bacteria > Pseudomonadota > Gammaproteobacteria > Burkholderiales > SG8-39 > 2-02-FULL-66-14. Next base: position 1,042 of record DASYPC010000277.1, read on the forward strand.
GTCGGCAAGCTTTCGCTGTACGCCGGCTGCGCCGGCGTGCACCCGCAGCGCTGCCTGCCCGTGATGCTCGACGTCGGCACCGACAACGAGTCGCTGCGCCGCGACCCGTTCTACGTCGGCCTCAGGCAGAAGCGCCTGCGCGGCCGCCGCTACGACGAGTTCATCGAAGAGTTCGTCCAGGCCGTGCAGAAGGTGTTTCCGGGCGCGCTGATCCAGTTCGAGGATTTCGCCAACAGCAACGCGTTCCGCCTGTTGGAGCGCTACCGCGACCGCGTCTGCACGTTCAACGACGACATCCAGGGCACCGCCGCCGTCGTGCTCGCGGGGCTGTATTCGGCCCTCCGCATCACGCGCAGCGCGCTCAAGGACCAGCGCATCCTCTGCCTCGGCGCGGGCGAGGCGGCCACGGGCATCTGCGACTTGGTGGTCTCGGCGCTCGAGCAGCAGGGCCTCGCCGCCGCAGACGCGCGGCGCCGCTGCTGGCTGTTCGACTCGAGGAGCCTCGTCGTCGCGAGCCGCACCGACCTCGCCGAGCACAAGCGGCGCTACGCGCACGAAGGCCCGCGCATCACCGAATTCGCGGCCGCGGTCGAGGCGCTCAAGCCCACCGCGATCATCGGCGTGGCCGCGGTCGGCGGCACGTTCACCCAGCCGATCGTCGAGGCGATGGTTCGCGCCAACGAGCGGCCGATCGTGTTCGCGCTCTCGAACCCGACCTCCAAGTCCGAATGCACGGCCGAGCAGGCCTACCGCTGGTCCGGGGGCAAGGCGCTGTTCGCCTGCGGCAGCCCGTTCGACCCGGTGGAACTCGGGGGAAATCGCTATGTGCCGCGCCAGGGCAACAACTCCTACATCTTCCCGGGGGTGGGCTTGGGCGTGATCGCGAGCCGCGCCAGGCGTGTCACGAACGAGATGTTCCTCGCCGCGGCGAAGACGCTCGCGAGCCGGACCTCGAAGGCCGATCTCGAGCAGGGCAGCCTGTATCCGCCGCTCGCGAGCATCCGTGACGTCTCGGCGCACATCGCCGCGGCCGTCGCGCAGGTGGCCTACGCGCGCGACCTGACGTCGCGGCGCAAGCCGAAGGACGTGCTTGCCGACGTGCGCTCGCAAATGTTCGAGCCGTACTATCCGCGCTACGCCTGAGTCGCAGCGGACACTGCACCACCCTACCCGTGCATCGTCAGCCCGCCCGACACGCTGATCGTCTGGCCGGTGATGAAGTCGGCGTCGTCGCTCGCGAGGAATAGCACCGCGCCCGGAATGTCTTCGGGTTTCCCCAGCCTGCCGATCGGGACCGCGCGCCGGTAGGCTTCCGCGAGCTTGTCCGGGTTGCCGGCGCCCTTCATGAACTCCGTCAGCATGTTGGTTTCGGTAAGGCCGGGGCAGACGGTGTTCAGGCGCACGCCTTTGGATGCAAGCTCGCGCGCGAGCGTCTTGGTCATCGCGATGATGCCGCCCTTGCACGCCGAGTAGGGCCCTTCTCCCGAAGAGCCGACGCGGCCCGCGTCGGACGCGATGTTGACGACCTTGCCGCCGCCGCGCGCGACCATGCCGGGCAGCACGCAGTGCATCAGGTTCATCGGGCCGACGAGATTGATCGAGATGATCTTCTGCCAGAACGCGGGATCGGTCTTGAGGAACGGCTTGAACATGTCCCAGCCCGCGTTGTTGACGAGGACGTCGACCGGCCCGGCCTTTTCGACCGCGCGCTTCACCTCGTCGTATTCCGTGATGTCGACCTTCTCCGACCCGTTGAGGTCGAAGACGACGACCTTGGTTCCCTCCGCCTCGAAACGCTCGACGATTGCGCGACCGATGCCTGCCGCGCCCCCGGTGACGATCGCGGTCTTTCCCTTGAGTCCTCTCATCTGCGTTCTCCCGGTCCGGAAACGAGAATCATACGTGGTAGATTGCGCCGCCAACACGCCGCTGCGGAGAACGTCGGTGATCGATTCCAAGGTCGTCAACATCCACGAGCTGAAGCTCGAGCATTTCGAGAAGGGCGCGCAGTACGAGTCGCGTTTCGCGCGCATCGGGCCGCTGCTCGGGGCGAAAAATCTCGGCTACTCGTACGACATCGTTCCGCCGGGCAAGCGCTCGTGCCCGTTCCACAGCCATCGCGGCGAGGAGGAGATGTTCTTCATCGTGAGCGGCAGCGGCACGCTGCGCTACGGCAACGAAGTCCGGAAGATCCGCGCCGGCGATGTGATCTGCTGCCCAACCGGCGGGCCGGAGACCGCGCACCAGATCGTCAACGACTCCGATGCCGACCTGGCGTATCTCTCTGTCAGCACGATGATGCCGGCTGAGGTTTGCGAGTATCCGGATTCGGGAAAGATCGGCGCTTTCGGCGGCGAAGTGCGCCACCTGACGCCGGCGGGCGCGGCGGTCGATTACTGGGTCGGGGAAATCGACGAAGCCGGCAAGTGATGGACACCGCGTTCCTCTCCGCAATCAGCCTGATCCGCGCGCTGC
>DASYPC010000278.1:0-19816 GCA_036007105.1 Burkholderiales bacterium
CCACGCGTTCGCCTTCGAGGCGCAGCAGTCGTATTTGCTCGAGCGCGTCCGTAAACCCGGTCAACCGTTCCACGGTGGCCTTCCAGCTTGCGAACAGCGTATACGCGTTGATGAACCACGAAAGCGCCGATTGCACCTGGCCGAACGCGGAAGCGATCTGGAAGATTTCACCCAGCGGCACCTTGCCGGTAAAGAACCGCGGGCCCGCCACGACGAACGGGAAGATGATCGCAACCTGGCCATAGAAGACGGTGAACCAGTTCAGCTGTTTCGTCTTCTTCATCAGGCTCCAGAAGTTCCCGATCACGTTGGCGAAGCGCGCCTTGAAATTCGCCAGCTCGCCGGGCTCGCCACGGTACAGCGCGACGCCCTCGGTGTTTTCGCGCAGTCGCACCAACGCGAAGCGAAAATCGGCTTCGAATCGCTGCTGGTTGAAATTGAGCGGAATGAGCGGCTTGCCGATCACGTGCGTGAACCAGGTTCCGACGATGGCATAGATCAACGCGATCCAGACCATGTAGCCGGGGATCGAGATCCCGCCGATCTCGATCGCGCCCGAGAGCGTCCACAGGATGACGACAATCGATACCAGGGTGACGACCGCGGAGAGAAGGCCGAGCGACAATGTCAGCGTCTCCTCGACGAAGAGCCGCAGGTCATCGGCGATCCGCTGGTCGGGATTGTCCGTGCCGCGGTCGAGCAACTGCAGCCGGTAGTAGGTGCGATCGCGCAGCCAGTCGGCGAGATACTTGTCAGTCAGCCAGCTGCGCCACTCGATGATCAGCATCTGCCGGAAATAGACCTGATAGACGCCGAGGAAGATGTAGAGCACCGCGAGCACCGTGAATTTCCCCATCTGCCGGTAAAACTCCGCCTGATCGCGCGTCTCGAACGTGTTGTAGAACTCCCGATTCCACGTGTTGAACTGCACTTCGACCCACACGAACATCAGCGCGAAGCCGATGACCGTCGCGAGCAAAGTCAGGCCTACCGCGCGCTTCTCGGACACCCAGTAGGGCCGCGTCAATTGCCACAGCGTGGAAAAAAAGCGCTTTTCTGGCATGGGGATACCTCGGGATGTGCACTTTGTTCGCAAGGCAGTTTACAGAACGGTCGCAACGGCGCGAGAATGCCTGCAATGCAGCAGGTGTATCGCTTCGGCCCCGCGCCGGAGCATCCGGCAAATCATCTTTTCGTGTTTCTGCATGCGAGCGGCGCAGATGCGCGCTCGATGATTCCGGCTGCGTTCAAGTTCCAGTCGCGCTTTCCGAGCGCGGCGCTCGTCGTGCCGCGCGGCTTTGCGCGCTATGGCAGCGACGGCGAGGCGCAGCAGTGGTTCTCGAGCCGCGACCTCAACGAGGACAATCGCCTCGCGCGCGTGTCGGCGATTCTTCCCCGCATCGAGCACCTGGTGCGCGGTGAGCAGACGACGTACGGCGTTTCACTGGAGCGTACTGTGCTGATCGGCTACGCGCAAGGCGGGACGGTCGCGCTCGAGGCGGTCAAAGCGTTCCCCGGCCTTGCCGGCGCGGTCGTCGCGTATTCGGCGCGCTTTGCGCGCCTGCCGCAATCCGGAACGCGAATGAAATCGCGCGTGCACCTGGTGCACGGCGGATATGACTCGGTCGTCTCGCGGGTGCATGCCGAGCGCGCAGCGCGCGTGCTCGCCGGCCTGCACGTGCCCGTGACGCTGGACATCATCGAAGACCTCGGACACGCATTGACGCACGAGGCGATCTGTCGAGGTTCGCTGCGTCTGCTGCAGGGGATCTACGAAGGGCGGCGGGCGACTCTGCACTGACTCGACAGCATGCGACGCGAAGCCATCATCGCAGTCAACCGATTCGGCCTCGGCGCCGCGCCCGGCGAGCTTGCGACGGCGGCAAGCGATCCGCGCGGCTGGCTCGCCGCGCAAATCTCGAAGCCCGCGCCCGATCATCCGGCATTCGCCGAGCTTGCGCCGTCGAGCGAAACGCTGAAGGAATACCCGCGCTGGATCGCCAGCCTGCGCATGGCGCGCGGCGCGCCGAGCGCATCGATGGGCGCGGATGGACAGCCCGCCGTGCGGGGGATCGAGCAGAACTTCCGCGATTTCTTCGGGCCGGGGCTGATGAAGGAAGTCGGCGCGCGGCTTGCCGCCGGCGCATCCACGCCTGCGCCGTTTCACGAGCGGCTCGCGCTGTTCTGGGCGAATCACTTCACTGTATCGGCCGAGAAGCCGGTGATCTTCGCCGTCGTCGGCAGCTTCGAGCGCGAGGCGATCCGGCCCTACGTCGCCGGAACATTCGTCGACCTGCTGATGGCTGCGACAAAGCACCCGGCGATGATCCTGTACCTCGACAACAATCTTTCGGTGAAGCCCGGCTTTACCGGACCGCCCAACGCCGGGGCGAATGCGCCGCGCCTAACCGGTCTCAACGAGAATCTCGCGCGCGAGATTCTCGAATTGCATACGCTCGGCGTGAACGGTGGATACACGCAGGTCGACGTGACGACGTTCGCCCGGGTGCTGACCGGCTGGACGGTCGGCGGACCGGCGAACCCCGGGTTCGCGTTTGTCCCGCGGCGGCACGACCCGGGACCGAAGTCGATTCTTGGCAAGACCTATGCGCAGGACGGGATAGCGCAAGGCGAAGCCGTCTTGCGCGACCTGGCTGTGCACCCGGCAACGGCGACCCACATCGCGACCAAGCTCGCGCGGCATTTCATCGCCGACCAGCCGCCGCCCGCCGCGATCGAGCGGATCGCGCGGGCGTTCCGCGAGTCGGGCGGTCACCTTCCGACCGTCTACGCGGCGCTTCTCGATAGTCCGGAAGCCTGGGACGCTCCTCTTGCGAAGCTCAAGTCGCCGGTCGAGTACATCGTTTCGTGCCTGCGTGCGCTGCCCGCGGCGCGGGAGGCGAAGCCGCAGGCGCTCTTCTTCACGCTGCGCGAGATGGGCCAGCGCCCGTTTTTCGCGCCTTCCCCGCAGGGGTGGCCCGACACGGCAGCGGCGTGGGCAGGCGCCGACGGGTTGTGGAAGCGGATCGAATGGGCGGGCACATTGGCCGCGCGCGCGGGATCGCGGATCGATCCGCTCGAGCTCGCACGCGAAAGCTACGGGGATGCCGTGAGCGAGACGACGCGTCTCGCCATCTCGCGCGCTGAGAGCAGGCAGCAAGGGCTTGCGCTGTGGCTCGCGAGCCCGGAATTCCAGCGGAGGTAGCGATGACCACGCGTCGCGATGCGTTGAAGGTCCTGGGCGGGTTGGCCGCGACGGCGACGCTGCCCAGGCTCGGCCTCGCAGCGGTGCCGGGCAGCGAACGCCGGCTGGTGTTCGTGTTCCTGCGCGGCGGCCTCGACGGGCTGTCGGCGGTTCCCGCGTACGGCGACCCGGACTTCGTCGCCATCCGCGGAGAACTCGCGATCGCTCCACCGGGAACCGCGGGAGGCGCGCTGCAGCTCGACGATTTCTTCGGGCTCAGCCCGTATCTCGGCGAGATGCACAAGCTGTACGAAGCGCGCGAGCTCGCCGTGCTGCACGCGGTCGCTTCTCCGTACCGGGAACGCTCCCACTTCGATGGGCAGAACCTGCTCGAAAACGGCACCGTGAAGCCGTTCGGCCGCGACGCCGGCTGGCTGAGCGTTGCGCTTGCGGAAGCCGCGGGTGCGAGCGGCGTCGCGCTCGGACCCAGCATTCCGCTGCTGCTCCGCGGTCCCGCCTCCGTGACCTCGTGGTCGCCATCGGCACTGCCGACTCCGGATCCGGATCTTCTCGAGCGGCTCGCGCAGCTCTACCGCGACGATCCGCTGCTGGCAAAGCCGCTCGCGGCGGCCCGTCGGGCGCAGGGAATGATGGAAGGAAACGACGCGCGCGCCATGGGCGGCGGCGCACAGTCGGTCACCGCGCTCGCGAAGGCGGCGGGCACCTTCCTCGCGAAGCCGGACGGACCGCGCGTCGCGACGATCGACTTCGGCGGCTGGGACAGCCACGCCAACCAGATCGGCGAGTACAGCCCGCTGACGCGCAACCTGCGGCTGCTCGATCGCGCGGTCACGACGCTGAAGAGCTCACTCGGGCCGGTGTGGAAGCACACCGCGGTGCTGATCGTCACGGAGTTCGGCCGAACCGTCGCGATCAACGGCTCGCGCGGAACAGATCACGGCACTGCCGGCGCGGCGTTCGTCGCCGGCGGCGTCGTTCGAGGCGGGCGGGTGATCGCCGACTGGCCCGGGCTTTCCGATCGCGCGCTCCATGAAGGCCGCGACCTGCGCCCGACGCTCGACCTGCGCGCGCTGCTGAAGGCCGCGCTCGTCGCGCAGCTCGGCCTGGGCGAAACGCCGCTCGAGACGAAAGTATTTCCCGAGAGCCGCGGGCTGCGCGCGCTCGAGGGGCTGTTCGCCTAGTACGATTTGTACTGCAGGTACTTCCCGGTCATCACGATCTTCACGCGGTCGCCCTTCTCGTTCGGCACGCGCGTCAGATCCATGTCGAAATCGATGGCGCTCATGATGCCGTCGCCGAACTCCTCGTGGATCAGCTCCTTGATCGTCGTGCCGTATACGCTGACCAGCTCGTAAAGGCGGTAGATGAGCGGATCGGTCGGCACCGCGGTCGGCAGCGACCCCTTGTAGGGAACCGTCTGCAGCAGCAGCACCGCCTCCGCCGGCAGCGCGAAGATCTTGCCGACCACGGCGGCCTGCTTCTTCGTCATCTGCATCTGGCCGAGGCAAGCCGCGGTCGTCCATTCCTTCGACTGGCCGACTTTCCTCGCGACGTCGGCCCACTTGATCCCCTGCGTGACCCTGCGGAAAGCAATGAGGTCGGTGACGTCCTGGCGCTTCATCGTGGTCGCGCTCGTTGCGAGAGCGGCTTCGGGTTCTCGTTTCATGGCTCCTCCTTCTGTCAATGTCTGAGGTTTACGACTTTCGCAACCGGCGTCGGGGGTGGCGCTGCGTCGTCGCTGCCGGGCCGCACGACCGGCGGTCGCTCCGGTCGCACGGCTTTCCCGCTCTGGTAAAGCCGCGAGCGGTTGACCAGAAAATCCACCAGATGGTTGCGGATGCGGTAGTACTGCGGGTCGTGATGGATCGAATGCCGGTCACGCGGCTTGGCGAGCGTGTTCTCGACGGCCTCGGCAATGCAGGCGTTCGGACCGTTCGACATCAGCAGCACTTTGTCGGCAAGCAGGATCGCTTCGTCGACGTCATGCGTGATCATGAACACGGTCTGGTGCGTCGCCGCGCAGATGCGCAGCAGCTCGTCCTGGATGGTTCCGCGCGTCAGCGCGTCGAGCGCGCCGAACGGCTCGTCGAGCAGCAGCATCTTCGGCTGGATCGCAAATGCGCGCGCGATGCCGACGCGCTGCTTCATGCCGCCGGACAATTGCGCCGGCTTCTTGTGCTCGGCGCCGGTGAGCCCCACGAGGTCGAGGAATTTCTGGCAGTGCGTCTGCACCTGGATCCGGTTCCAGTCGGGCCAACGGCTCTTCACCGCGAACGCGATGTTGCTCATCGCGGAAAGCCATGGCATCAGCGCGTGCCCCTGGAACACAACGCCACGGTCGAGCGAAGGGCCTGCGACCTCGCGGTTGTCCATGACGACCACGCCCTCGCTCGCCACGTCGAGCCCGGCGAGGATATTGAGGATCGTCGTCTTGCCGCAACCGGAATGGCCGATGATGCAGACGAATTCCCCGCGTTCCATCGAGAAATTGACGCCTTCGAACACGGTGGCCGGTCCGTAGCGGCGTGCGAGGCCCTGGATCTGAAGGAAGCTCATTCGACGTAGGTGACCGCCTTCTGCAGGCGGCCGATCGCAAAGTCGAGCAGCATCCCCATAATGCCGATCACCAGGATCGCGAAGATCACGTTGGTGAGGTTCAGGTTGTTCCACTCGTTCCATACGAAGTAGCCGATGCCGGTGCCGCCGACGAGCATCTCCGCCGCGACGATCACGAGCCACGCGATGCCGATCGAAATGCGCATCCCGGTCAGGATCGTCGGCGCCGCTGCGGGCAGGATGACTGCAAACGCCTTGCGCAGCGGCTTCACTTCGAGGGTCTTTGCGACCGCGAGCCAGTCGCGACGCACGGCTGCGACGCCGAACGCAGTGTTGATCAGCATCGGCCAGACAGAGCAGATGAAGATCACGAACACCCCGGAGATCGAGCTGTCCTTGATCGTGTAGAGCGCGAGCGGCATCCATGCAAGCGGCGAAATGGGTTTCAGCACCTGGATGAACGGATTGAGCGCCTGGTGGAGCAGCGGCGACATGCCGATCAGGAAGCCGAGCGGCACCGCGAACAGGATCGCGAGCAGATAGCCCGCGCCGACGCGCGCAAGCGAGTGGCCGAGCTGGATCGCGATCCCCTTGTCGTTCGGACCGCGGTCGTAGGCCGGGTCCCTCAGGTGGCCGAGCGCGACCTCGCCCATCTGCCCGAGCGAAGGAAAACCGTCGGACTTCTTCGCTCCCTTGCCGAGAAGCTTCGCATACTCGTCGCTCGGCGCCTGCGATTCGGCTTTCGGCAACGTCGCAGCGTGCCAGATGCAGAGAAAGAGTCCCAGGAACGCGAGCGACAGCAGCGCCGCCTTGAGCGACTGCAGCGTCATGCCGCCTTCCTGATCGCGAAGCCCGCGAGGTACTTGTCGGGCTGCGCCGGGTCGAACTCCTTGCCCATGACCTTGAGCTTGGCGTAGCTCGTAGCGGGCGCCTTCATGTCCAGCTCGGCCATGTGCTTCTTCGCATCCGTCACGAGGAACACCTGCTCGGCGATGCGCCGGTAATCGACGTCCCCCTTGACGTACCCCCAGCGCTTCATCTGCGTAAGAATCCAGACCGCCATGGAATGCCACGGGAACGGGTCGAAATCGGCGCGGTCCGGCACGGTCCTGACGTTGCCGAGGCCGTCCGCGAACTTCCCGGTGAGCACCTGCTCGATCACGGTTTCCGGCTGGTTCAGGTAGTTCGCCGGCGCGATGACCTTGGCGATCAGCGACCGGTTCTTCGCCTCGCGTGCCATGCGCGCCGCGGTCAGCACCGCGCGGTAGAGCGCTGCGAACGTGTTCGGGTTCTCCTTGACGAACGCTTCCGAAACTCCGAACGCGCAACACGGGTGTCCGTCCCAGAGGTCCTTCGAGAGCATGTGGATGAACCCGACCTCGTCGTAGACCGCGCGCTGGTTGAACGGATCGGGGCCGAGATAGCCGTCGATATTGCCGGCGCGCAGGTTCGCGACCATTTCGGGCGGCGGCGTGACGCGGATCTGGATGTCGGTGTCCGGGTCGAGCCCGTGCTCGGCGACGTAGTAGCGCAGCAGGAAGTTGTGCATCGAATAATCGAACGGCACCGCGAAGCGAAAGCCTTTCCATTGCTTCGGATCGCGCTTGTCCTTGTGCTTGGTCGCGAGCGTGATCGCCTGACCGTTGATGTTCTGCACCGTCATCACGCGCATCGGCTGCGCCGCCGAGCCGAGGCCCATCGAGATCGCGATCGGCATCGGCGACAGGAAGTGCGACGCGTCGTGCTCCTTGTTCAGCATCTTGTCGCGGATCAGCGCCCAGCCCGCTGTCTTCATGAGCGACACCTTCAGGCCCTGGTCGCGGTAGAAGCCGAGCGGGTCGGCCATGATGAGCGGCGTCGCGCAGGTGATCGGAATGAAGCCGATCTTCAAATCGGTCTTCTCGGGCTTGCCCTTCGCCTGCGCGAGCGCTTCGAGCGCGCCGAACGGGAAGAACGTCGAGAGCACCGCGCTCGCGGTCGAAGCGCCGACCGCGCCCAGGAAGCGCCGGCGCACCGCGTCGACGGGGAACAGCGCCCGCATCGCCGCAGTCTCGAGCACACGGCGATTCAGCGTTTCGTAGCGCTCGTCGGGCAGGTTCTCGGCCGCAGCATCGTGCTCGGCCTGCGAGCGATGCCTGCCACAGTGGCACGACGCGCCCAGGCGATTATTCGCGTCGAACGGATCTCTGAATGCAGACACGGGAACCCCCCTCGATTCTGGCTGCCCGTGTTATGCAGCTATCGTGCCAGTCGCAAGAGCCTCTAAACGGTTCGCTTTGCGAGGTTGGAGCACCCGCGTGGTGCACCGGCGGCCGCCATGCACCGTGATAACGCGGCGCGCCGCTCCCTCAGGGCGCGCGCAGTGCCCGATCGAGATCTGCGTAGAGATCGTCGGCTGACTCGATTCCTACCGAGAGGCGCAGCAAATCGGGCGGCGCAGGAGTGCCCGCGCCTTCGACCGAGGCGCGGTGCTCGACCAGGCTCTCGACGCCGCCGAGCGAGGTGGCGCGCTTCCAGACCCGTACGCGCGCTGCTGCGGCGATCGCCGCCGCCTCGCCGTCCTTGACGCGGATCGACATCATCCCGCCGAACCCGCCCTTCATCTGGCGTGCGGCGATTTCGTGTCCGTGAAAACCCGCCAGTCCGGGATAGAGCACCTCGGCGATCCGCGGGTGAGCCGAGAACCGCTCGGCAAGCGCCTGCGCCGAGGCGCAGGCCTGCCGCACGCGCACGAACAGGGTACGCATGCCGCGCAGCAGCAGCCACGCCTCGAACGAGCCGAGCAGCGCGCCGTGTTGCGCACGCACCGCCTTGAGGCGCTGCCAGTAGTCGTCGTCGCGCCCGGCCGTGAGCGCGCCGGCGGCGAGATCGGAATGGCCGTTCAGATACTTGGTCGCCGAATGCATGACCAGATCGGCGCCGAGCGCAAGCGGCCGCGTCAGCACCGGCGTCGCCGCCGTCGAATCGACGGCCAGCCGCGCGCCCGCCGAGTGCGCGGCTGCGGCCGTCGCCGCGATGTCGGTGATCGTCCATAGCGGGTTGGCAGGCGTCTCGATCCAGACGAGCTTCGTGCGACCCGGACGGATCGCCGCGCGCAGCGCGGCGGGATCGTCCATCGCGACGAAATCGACCTCCAGGCCCCAGTCCCGCGCGGCGCTGGCGAGCCAGTTGCGCAGCGACCAGTACATCACCCGTGGCGCGAGCACGTGATCGCCCGGTTTCAGCGCGAAGAAGACGGCCGTCGCCGCGGCCATCCCGGAGCCGAAAAGCAGCGAGCCTGCGCCGCCCTCGAGCTCAGTAAGCAACGCCTCGGCCTGGTCGAAACTCGGGTTGTCGGCGCGGATGTAACCGCGCCCCGAGCGATACTGATTGTCCTCGTCGCGCACATACGTGCTCGATGCGTGCAAAGGCGGGACGATGGCCTTGGTCTTCTCGTCGATCCAGCCCAGCGCCTGCGCGGCGAGCGTCTCGGGTGCGAGATGCGGGTCCTTCTCGTGCGAGTCGCTCACGCTGCGAGCTCCGGCAGGTCGCGGAACAGCTCGAGCGCTTCGGGGTTCGCGAGCGCGTCGGTGTTCGATACCGGCATGCCGTGCACGACCGCCTTGACTGCGAGCTCGACCACCTTGTTGTTCTTGGTGCGCGGAATGTCGGGGACCTGGATGATCTTTGCCGGCACGTGGCGAGGCGTCGTGTTCGCGCGGATCCGCGTGCGGATCTTTTCATCCAGCTTTTCGTCGAGCGTATAGCCAGGGCGCAAGCGCACGAACAGAACGACACGGGTGTCGGTCGGCTGGTCGGGCGGCCAGAGCTGGCCGATCGCGACCGACTCCTCGACCTCGTCGATTTTCTCCACCTGGCGATAGATCTCGGCAGTGCCGATGCGAATGCCGCCCGGATTGAGCGTGGCATCAGACCGGCCGTACACGATCATCGTGCCGCGCTCGGTGAGCTCGCACCAGTCGCCGTGACACCACACGTTCGGGTATTTCTCGAAATACGTCGCGCGGTATTTTTCCCCGCCGCCGTCGCCCCAGAAGCCGAGCGGCATGGACGGGAAAGGCCTGGTACAGACGAGCTCGCCTTTCTCGCCGACGATCGAGTTTCCCTCCTCGTCGAACACCTCGACCGACATGCCGAGCGAGCGGCATTGCAGCTCGCCGCGGTACACCGGCAGCACGGGATTCGCGTCGGCAAATCCCGCCATGATGTCGGTGCCGCCGGAGATCGAAGACAGGCACACGTCGCTCTTGATGTTGGCGTAGGCGTAGTCGTAGCTCTCGGCGACGAGCGGCGAGCCGGTCGAGATGATCATGCGCAGCGCCGCGAAGTCGTGCGACTCCGCAGGCACCAAGCCGCGCTTCTCGATCGCATCGAGGTACTTCGCGGAGGTGCCGAAGTGGGTGAATCGCTCCTTGGCCGCGTAATCGAACAGGATGTCGCCGCCGCGCTCGAACGGCGAGCCGTCGTAGAGCATGACGCTCGCCTCGGCACCGAGACCTGCGAACAACAGGTTCCACATCACCCAGTTCGTGGTGGTGTAGTAGAAGAAGCGGTCCCCGGGCCGCACGTCGAACTGCAGCTTGTACATCTTCAGGCCGCTGAGCAGCGCCCCGCCGGCGCTGTGCACGATGCATTTGGGTTTGCCGGTGGTGCCCGACGTGAAAAGGATGTAGAGCGGATGATCGAACGGCAGTTGCGCGAAGGGGATCGTGCCGGCCTGATGGCGCCTCAGCCACTCCTCGAGCAGCACCGCCTTCGGGATGCCGCTGATATCGGGCCTGGCACGAAGGTGCGGCACCACCACGACCTTGCGCAGCGTGGGGAGCCGCTCCGCAATCTCCGTCACGCGCGCGAGCGAGTCGTGCTCGCGGCCCGCATATCGATAGCCGTCGGCGCAGAACAGGATCTTCGGCTCGACCTGGCCGAAGCGATCGAGCACCCCTTCGACGCCGAAGTCCGGGGAGCAGGACGACCACACCATGCCCTGCGAGGTCGCTGCGAGCGCGAGCATCGCCGTCTCCGGCATGTTCGGCATGAACGCCACTGCGCGATCGCCCGAGCGCAACCCGAGTTGCTGCAGCGCCTGCACCGCGCGCGACACATCGCTCGACAGGTCGGAATAGCTGACGCGGCGCCGAAATCCCGTCTCGTCCCAGAACACGAGCGCATCGCCCAAGTCGCCGCGCCGCAGCAGGTTTTCGGCGAAATTGAGCCGCGCCTCTGGAAACCACTTCGCGCCGGGCATCCGGTCGCCGTCGACGAGGATCGTCGAGCCCTTCTTCGAGGCGATGACGCCGCACCAGTCCCAGACCTCGCTCCAGAAATCTTCCAGGTTCTCGATCGTCCAGCGATAGAAGTCCGGATAGGTGTTGAGATCGAGCCGGAACCGGCGCGCGCAATGACGCGCGAACTGCGTGATCTGCGCGTTCTCGATTTTGTCTTCGGTTGGCTGCCAGATCGGCTCCACCCCTGCTCCTTCGGCGTTCTGGATCCTGCCGTGGCTGCTGCTGGCGCGCGATGCAGCGACGGCGTAGGATTTTCCGGGGCCAATTATATGACCGCTTCTGCGCCGTCCGAGCTGCGGGCGAGGATTCCCGCGGACCATCGCCTCCCGGAAGCGCAGGCGGTCGATCGGCTGCGCGCGTGCGCCGCGCTTCCGCGTGACGTCGAGACGCGCATCGCCGAGCGGGCGCTCGGGCTTGCCGCTCGCGTGCGCGCCGCGCCGCGCAATCCATGGAGCGCGGAAGCGTTCCTGCGCCACCATGGCCTTTCGACCGCCGAAGGGGTGGCGCTGATGTGCCTCGCCGAGGCGCTGCTGCGCATTCCCGATGCGGAAACCGCGGACGCGCTCTTGCGCGAAAAACTCGGCAGCAGCCGCTGGAGCGACGCTCCGGACGACGGCTCGCTGATGGCGAGCGCAGCCGACTGGGCGCTGATGCTGACCGGCACGCTCGCGCGCTGGGCCGACGAGCCGGACGAGGACCTCGCGGCGCGCGTCCGGCGCATCGTCGCGCGGCTGGGCGAGCCCGTGGTGCGCGGCGCCGTGCGGCAGGCGATGCGCCTGCTCGCCGAGCAGTTCGTGCTCGCCGAGTCGATCGAAGGCGCCACCCGGGCCGCGGCCGCGCGACGCCCGTTGCGCTTTTCCTACGACATGCTCGGCGAAGGCGCCCGCAGCGCCGAGGACGCAACGCGCTACTTCGATTCGTATACTCAGGCGATCCGCACCGTCGCGGCGCGCAATTCGGCGGGCCCGGTAACCGCCCGCGACAGCATCTCGGTCAAGCTCTCGGCGCTGCATCCGCGCTTCGAGGAGACGCAGCGCACGCGCGTGTTCGCCGAGTTGCTGCCGAGGGTTCGCTCGCTTGCGCGCCTGGCGCGCGACGGGACGGTCGGGCTGACGCTGGACGCCGAGGAATCGGAGCGGCTCGAGTTGACGCTCGATCTCACAGAGGCGCTCGCACGGGATCCGGAGCTCGCCGGCTGGGACGGGCTCGGCCTCGCGGTGCAGGCCTACCAGAAGCGCGCGCCGGCCGTCTGCGACTGGCTCGTCGCTCTGGCCCGCAGCGCACGCCGGCGATTCGCGGTGCGCCTGGTGAAGGGCGCCTATTGGGACAGCGAGATCAAGCGCGCCCAGGTGCTCGGCATGGCGGAGTACCCCGTCTACACGCGCAAGGCGGCGACCGATGTCTCCTACCTTGCCTGCGCAAGGACGCTGCTCGAAGCGCAGGACGCGATCTACCCTGCGTTTGCGACTCACAACAGCCGCACCGTGGCGACGATCCTGGAGCTTGCCGGCGGCAGCGCGGAGTTCGAATTCCAGCGCCTTCTCGGCATGGGCGAAGCGCTCTACGAGACGCTGGCAGCGGAATCCGCCATGGCCTGCCGGATCTACGCGCCGGTGGGAAACTTCAACGAGCTGCTACCGTACCTCGTCAGGCGCCTGCTCGAGAACGGCGCGAATACTTCGTTCGTCCACCAGATCGCCGATCCGGGGGTCCCGCTCGAGGAGCTGGTTGCGGATCCGCTGGCGAAGCTTCCCGACATCTACGTGCCCGATCAGCGCATTCCGCTGCCGCGCGCTCTCTACCCGGGGCGCGCGAACTCGTTCGGGCTCGACCTTGCGCGCCGCGACGAGCTCGATCAACTCGCGGCGCTGACGAAGACCGATCGCGACGCGGGGCGGCCCGCGCCCGCCGCGAACGCTCAGTGGGTGCGCGAGCCGGGAAACCTTGCCTGCGTGGTCGGTGCGCTCCCGCAGACAGCGCCCGCCCAGCTCGATGCGGCGCTCGAGCGCGCGACGGTCGCATTCGAGCAATGGTCGATCCGACCCGCGGCGGAGCGGGCCGCCATCCTCGAGCGCGCGGCCGATGCATTCGAGGCGCAGATGCGCCCGCTGGTCTCGATCGTCGTCCGCGAAGGCGGCCGCACCTACGGCGACGCGGTGGCCGAGGTGCGCGAGGCAGCCGACTTCTGCCGCTACTACGCGCTGCAGGCGCGCAACCAGTTCGCCGTTCCTGTCGCGCTCCCGGGCCCGGCGGGCGAGCGCAATACGCTCGCCTTGCACGGCCGCGGCGTCTTTGCCTGCATCAGCCCGTGGAATTTTCCGCTCGCGATCTTCACCGGCCAGGTCGCCGCCGCGCTCGCAGCGGGCAACGCGGTACTCGCAAAGCCGGCCGAGCAGACGCCGCTCACCGCGCTGCGCGCACTTTCGCTGCTGCACGCGGCCGGAGTGCCTGCCGACGCAGCGATCGGCGTTTTTGGCGACGGCGAGACGCTCGGCGCGCCGCTCGTTGCCGATCCGCGGGTCGGTGGAGTGGCTTTCACCGGCTCGGTCGAGACCGCGCGTGCCATCGAGCGCGCACTGGCGGCGCGCTCCGGCCCGATCGTCCCGCTGATTGCCGAGACCGGCGGGCTGAACGCCATGCTGGTCGATTCTTCCGCGCTGCCGGAGCAGGTGGTCGACGACGTGATCGTCTCGGCGTTCCAGAGCGCAGGCCAGCGCTGCTCGGCGCTGCGCATTCTCTTTCTCGAGGCGGGTTGCGCGCCGCGGGTGCTTTCCTTGCTCGCAGGCGCGATGCGCGAGCTGAAAGTCGGCGATCCGGCGGAGACCGACACGGACGTCGGTCCGGTCATCGATCCTCCGGCGCGCGCAGCGCTGCTCGCGCATGTCGCAACGCTGCGTGCGAGCGCGCGGCTGACCGGGGAAACGCCCCTCCCTGCAGGGCTGCCCGAAGGACACTGGTTCGCGCCGCTCGCCTTCGAGGTCGCGCTCGAGGCGCTGCCCCGCACCGAGATTTTCGGCCCGGTGCTGCACGTCTGTGTGCTGCAGCGTGGCGAGCTCCAGCGCGCGCTCGCCTGGATCCGCGCGAGCCGGTACGGGCTGACACTCGGCATTCACAGCCGCGTGCAGCGCTTCGTCGATCGCGTGGTGCAAGGCACGCGCGTCGGCAACGTCTATGTCAATCGCAGCATGATCGGCGCCGTCGTCGGCGTGCAGCCGTTCGGCGGTGAAGGACTTTCGGGCACCGGCTTCAAGGCGGGCGGTCCGAATTACCTGCTGCGCTTCGCGACCGAGCGCACGCTGAGCGTGAACACGGCGGCGGTCGGCGGGGTCACCGAGCTGTTGCAGCCGGGCGACAGGCTTGTATGAACGGGGCGATTGGCCCAACATGAGCGCCACTGGGAGCTCTGCCATGCCGAGATCCGAACAAAAACAGAAGGCCGGCCAGATCGAAAGCGTCATCGAGTACGCCCGCGCGCGGCTCTCCGCCGAGCAGCGCGACCAGGCGGACCCGCTGCTGCGCGCGTACTACGCCGAGGTCGATCCGGGGGAGCTCGCCGAGCGCAGCGTTGCCGATCTGTACGGCGCTGCGCTTGCGCACCTGAAGTTCGCGCGCCGCTTTTCGTTCGGCGCGCCGAAGATCCGCGTCTACAACCCGGTGTTCGCCGAGCACGGCTGGCAATCGACGCACACCGTGGTCGAGATCGTCAACGACGACATGCCGTTCCTCGTCGACTCGGTGATCATGGAAGCGAACCGGCTCGGGCTCACGCTGCACCTGATGCTCCACCCGGTGCTGCGCGTGCGGCGCGATGACACGGGCAACCTGATCGAGCTGAACCCGACCACGGAAAGGGAGGGCGGCAGGCTCGAATCCTTCATCCACATGGAAGTGGATCGCTGCACCGACCGGGAAACGCTGCAGCAGCTCGAGGACGGCATCATCCGCGTGCTCGGCGACGTGCGCCTCGCGGTCGAGGATTGGGAAAGGATGGCGCAGCGCATGTTCGGCGTGATTTCCGATGCCGAGAAGCAGGCGGCACCCGACGATCCCGAGCAGATGCGCGAGGAGCTCGAGTTCCTGCGCTGGCTGATCGACAACCATTTCACGTTCCTCGGCGCGCGCACCTACGACCTCGTAAGAGAGGGGAATGAAGACGTGCTGAGGATCGTCCCCGGATCCGGGCTCGGCATCCTGCGCCGCTCGAACCGGACGGTCTCTTCGGCGTTCGCCTCCCTGCCGCAGCAGGCACGCGAACGCGCGCGCACGAAGGAGCTGCTTATACTCACCAAGGCCAATGCGCGCGCGACGGTGCACCGGCCCGGTTATCTCGACTATGTCGGCGTCAAGCGCTTCAACGCGGCTGGCGAAGTGATCGGCGAGACGCGCTTCCTCGGGCTCTATACATCGGCCGCCTATCATGCCAACCCTGCCGACATCCCGCTGCTGCGCCGCAAGGTGCGCGGGGTGCTCGAGCGGGCGGGCCTGCTGCCGGGAAGTCATTCCGAGAAAAACCTGATCTCGATTCTCGAAACCTATCCGCGCGACGAGCTGATCCAGATCGCCGTCGACGAGCTCTACGACCACGCGCTCGGCATCCTGCGGCTCGGCGAGCGCCAGCGCACGCGCCTTTTCGTGCGCCGCGACTTCTACGGGCGCTTCATCTCCTGCCTGATCTACGTACCGCGCGAGAACTACAACACCGAGTTGCGCGTGCGCATGCAATCGCTGTTGAAGGACGCCTTTAACGGCGTTGCGACCGAGTTCACGGTCCACCTTTCCGAGTCGATGCTCGCGCGGATCCATCTGGTCGTGCGGACCTCGCCGGACGCCATTCCGCAATATGACGTGCGCGAGCTCGAGGCGCGCATCGTGCAGGCCGCGCACCGTTGGGAGGACGACCTGGCCCTCGCGTTGCGCGAGCGCTTCGGCGAGGAACGCGGCAACCAGCTCTATCGCCGGTTCGGTGCCGCGTTTCCGCCCGGCTATCGGGACGACCATGCAGCGCTCAGCGCGGTGTACGACGCCGAGCGGATGGCGCAGCTCGATTCCCCGGAGCGCCTCGGCATGAACCTGTACGCTGCGACCGAGGCGCCCGCGGGCAGCCTGCGCTTCAGGATCTACCACGCGGGTAAGCCGGTCCCGCTTTCCGAGAGCCTGCCGATGCTCGAGCACATGGGCGTACGCGTGATGCAGGAGCGTCCATACCGGATCGATGAGGAAGGCGGAACGCCGATCTGGATCGCCGATCTCGCGCTGACCTACGCGGCCGAGCCCGAGCTGCAGGTCGACTCGGTGCGCGAGCTGTTCCAGGAGACGTTCGAAGGGATGTGGAGCGGCGCGATCGAGGCCGACGACTTCAACCGCCTGGTGCTGCGGGCGCGGCTCGCAGCTCGCGAGATCAGCGTGCTGCGCGCCTACGCCAAGTACCTGCGCCAGACGGGATTCAACTTCAGCCAGGCGTACGTGCAGGCGGCGCTCGCGGCACAGCCGGCGATTGCGCGGTCGCTGGTCGAGCTGTTCAAACGGCGCTTCGACCCGACCCCGGTCGCCGATCGCGGACTGCGCTGCACCGAGATCGCGGCGCAGATCGAGCAGGCGCTCGATGGCGTCTCGAGTCTCGACGAGGATCGCATCCTGCGGCAGTACCTCGCGCTCATTCAGGCAAGCCTGCGCACGAATTATTTCCAGCGCGCCGTCGACGGCGGACCGAAGCCCTACCTCTCGATCAAGTTCGACCCGGCAAAGGTTCCGGGGCTGCCCGAGCCGCGCCCGAAGTTCGAGATCTTCGTGTACTCGCCGCGGATGGAGGGCGTGCATCTGCGCGGTGGCAAGGTCGCGCGCGGCGGGATCCGCTGGTCCGACCGGATGGAGGACTTCCGCACCGAGGTCCTCGGGCTGATGAAGGCGCAGATGGTGAAGAACGTCGTCATCGTGCCGGTCGGATCGAAGGGCGGCTTCGTCGTCAAGCGGCCGCCTGCGGCGGGCGACCGCGAGGCGCTGCTGAAGGAAGGCATCGCCTGCTACCAGACGCTGCTGCGCGGCCTCCTCGACCTGACCGACAACCTCGTCGCCGGCAAGGTGGTGTCTCCGCAGCACCTCGTGCGCCACGATCCGGACGACACGTATCTCGTCGTCGCCGCGGACAAGGGAACCGCGACGTTCTCCGACATCGCGAACGGCGTGTCGCGCGAGTACGGCTTCTGGCTCGACGACGCGTTCGCCTCCGGCGGCTCGGCCGGCTACGACCACAAGAAGATGGGCATCACCGCGCGCGGTGCGTGGGAGTCCGTGAAGCGGCATTTCCGGGCGACGGGCGTCGACACGCAAAAGACCGACTTCACGGTCGCCGGGATCGGCGACATGTCGGGCGACGTGTTCGGCAACGGCATGCTCCTTTCGCAGCACATCCGCCTGGTCGCGGCGTTCGATCATCGCCATGTGTTTCTCGATCCTTCACCCGGCGCGCAAGCGAGCTTCCGCGAGCGGCAGCGGCTGTTCCAGCTGCCGCGCTCGTCCTGGGCCGACTACGATGCGAAGCTGATCTCGAAGGGCGGCGGGATCTACCCGCGCAGCGCGAAAGCGGTGCCGCTTTCGCCCGAGATGCGCGCGGTGCTCGGCATCCAGGCCGACTCGCTTGCACCGAACGAGCTGATCTCTGCGATCCTGCGCGCGCCGGTTGACCTGCTGTACAACGGGGGCATCGGCACCTACGTCAAGTCGAGCCGCGAGTCGAACGCCGAAGTCGGAGACCGCGCGAACGATGCGATTCGCGTCAACGGCGCGCAGCTCCGGTGCCGCGTGGTTGCCGAAGGCGGCAATCTCGGCTTCACGCAGCACGGCCGCATCGAGTACGCGCTCACCGGCGGCAGGATCAACACCGATGCGATCGACAACTCGGCCGGCGTCGACTGCTCGGATCACGAGGTCAACATCAAGATCCTGCTCGGCGCGGTCGTGCGCGACGGTGAGATGACCGAAAAGCAGCGCAACAAGCTGCTCGCGGACATGACCGACGAGGTTGCCGCGCTCGTGTTGCGGGACAACACGTTCCAGACGCAGAGCCTCGCGGTCAGCGGCGCGCTGGCGCCGGTGCTGCTCGATGCGCAGGAGCGCTTCATACGCTCGCTCGAGCGCGCGGGCAAGCTCAACCGGGCGCTCGAGTTCCTGCCCGACGACGAGGACCTCGCCGAGCGGCGCACCGCGAAACGCGGGCTGACTTCGCCCGAATCCGCGGTGCTGCTCGCCTACAGCAAGATTGCGCTCTACGACGAGCTGCTCGCGTCCGACGTCCCGGAAGATCCGACGATCGCGACCGCGATCGAGCGCTACTTTCCGCAGCCGCTGCGCGAGCCCTACCGCACGTTCATCGCCGCACACCCGCTGCGGCGCGAGATCGTCGCAACGCACGTGACGAACAGCATGGTGAATCGTGTCGGCAGCACGTTCGTGCACCGGATGCACGAAGAGACCGGCGCATCGAGCGCCGACGTGGTGCGTGCCTACATCGTGACCCGCGAGGCGTTCGGCCTGGTGGATCTGTGGCGCGCGGTCGAAGCACTGGACTACAAGGTTGCCGACAGCGTGCAGACCGAGATGGTGATCGCCGCCGGCCGGCTGATCGTGCGCGCGACGCTATGGCTGCTGCGCAACCGCTCGTATCTGGCCGACGTCGCCGCCGCGATCGAGCGGTTCCAGCCCGGCGCCCGCATCCTCGCGAAGATGCTGCCGGAAGCGCTTCCCGAGAGCGAGCGTAGCGCGTGCCAGCAGGCGCAAGCGCGGCTCGTCGCGGCGGGCGTTCCAGAGGCGCTCGCTGCGCGCATCGCGATCTCCGACTCGCTGTTCGCCGGGCTCGACGTGATCGAGGTGGCCACGGCGCTCCGCTGCGAGGGCGAGGTCGTCGCGCGGCTCTATTTCGCGCTCGGCGGCAAGCTCGACTTTCCGTGGCTGCGTGCGAGCATCGACGGTCTTGCCGCGAGCAGCCACTGGCAGGCGCTCGCCAAGGCGGCGCTGCGCGACGACCTCGCGAGCATGCAGCGCCAGCTCACCGCGGTGGCGCTGCGCACGGCGCCCACCGAGCGCGACCCCGCGCGCCTCAGCGCTCTATGGGAGGCCGCGCACCGGATCGTGCTCGAGCGCTTCGGCCAGGTCCTCGCCGACCTGCGTACCGCCGGTTCGCCCGACCTCGCCATGCTGTCGGTCGCGATGCGCGAGCTGCGCAATCTCGCCGCGCGCTCCTAGCGGGGACAGCGCTTGACACCTTGCGGGCGCGCCGCCGAGAATGACCGTCCTTTCAGAGGAGGAATATTGATGAAATCAGTACAGATCCTGTGCGCGCTCGTCGCGGCATTCGCCCTCGCAGGCACCGCGGCCGCGCAGGAAGGGACGCTGAAGAAGATCAAGGACAGCGGCACGATCACGATCGGTCACCGCGACGCCTCGGTGCCGTTCTCGTATTACGACGACAAGCAGCAGCCCATCGGCTACGCAATGGACCTGTGCATGAAGATCGTCGACGCGGTCAAGACCGAGCTGAAGATGCCGGCGCTGAAGGTCAACTACCAGCTCGTGACGTCCGCCAACCGCATCCCGCTGATGGCGAACGGCACCATCGACCTGGAATGCGGCTCGACCACCAACAACATCGCGCGCCAGGAGCAGGTCTGGTTCACGATGACCCACTTCGTCACCGCCAACCGCTGGGTCTACAAGAAGTCCTCCAACGTGCCCAAGCTCGCCGACCTGAAAGGCAAGACGATCGTCTCGACCGCCG